>JBDTYM010000044.1:0-35115 GCA_040005635.1 Dokdonella sp.
ACCACGGCTTGGCCGCCGCGCGCTTGAGGAAATCGCCGATTGCCCAGTCGGTGTATTTGACCGCGCCAGCGCGACCGGCCTTGCCGGAGGGCAGGTCGATGCGGTCGGCAGGATACGTGAACGGTGGATGGTTCGACGTGGTCATCACATGCGCGAAGAACGGTTTGCCGGCGGCGACCGCCTGGTCGGCTTCGCGCATCGTCAGGGTGAACAGGTCTTCGTCGGCGACGCCCCAGATGTTGCCGGCGTGCACCTGATCGCGCGGGATGTCGGAGCGATCGGCAATGCGATAGCCGTTGTGCGAGAAGAAGTAGTTCATGTTGTCGAAGTAGCCGTAGCCACCGTACACGAACATCGAATCGTAGCCCTTGCTGTCGAACACCGAGCCGAGCGAAAACAGGTTCTCGTTGTCCGGCCGTTTGACGATCGACTGTCCCGGTGTCGGCGGCACCGACAGCGACAAGGCTTCGAGCCCGCGCACCGTGCGCGTGCCACTCGCGTAAAGGTTGGTGAAGAACAGGCTCTTGTCGGCCAGCGCATCGAGATTCGGCGTGATGCCTTTCGTGTTGCCGAACGCGGTGAGCAGGTCGCCGGACAGGCTCTCGACGCTGATCAGGACCACGTTGAGATGCTTTTCCGGCCCCGCATTCTCGATCGCGCGCGAAATATCGTGGGGGTCGTCGCTGAGGAAGCGTGCTTCCGGCGTCTTCAGCAGCTCGCGCAGCTTGGCGAAGGCGGTGGCATCGGGCAGCGTGCGGTAGAAGCGTTCGTAGTCGAGTTCGTTGTTGCGGTACGCGGAAAAGAATTCGTAGATGCCGTTGCCGGCCAGCTGATTGACGTAGGCGTTGCGGGTCTGCTCCTTGTCTTCGCCATCGACGAGTACGCTGACGGCGAGCGTCGCCAACAACCATCCGAAGGTCACCGCCGAGCGCGCGCGAAAGCGCGACGCATCGGTTCGCGGCAGCCAGCGGCTACGCGTGAAATAGAGAATCAGCGCGGCGACCAGACTGAGCAGCGCAAGCAGCTTCCCGGCCGGGTAGGAGGCGCGGATGTTGCCGATGACTTCGCGCGAATACACCAGGTAGTCGACCGCAATGAAGTTGAACCGGCTGGCGAACTCGTCCCAGAACAGCCACTCCGCGGCGGCGACGAAAAGCAGGATGTAGACGAAGATCAGGCAAAGGATCGCGAGCAGCACCTGCATCGGTCGCGCCGCGAAAAAGCGATTCGGCACCAACCATAGGTACAGCACCAGCGGCCATGCGAAATAAACGAAGGCGACGAGGTCGTAGCCGAGGCCCACCGCGAACAGATATAGCCAGTAGAGCGGACTGGCTGGCACGCCGGCGCCCGTCTTGATCAACAGGATCAGGCGGGTCAGGAAGGCCATGGTGAGGAACACTGCGGCCAGCCAGACCAGGGGAGCGTAGCGCTGGCGCAGCGCACCAGGAACAACGGCATTACTGCGCAAGCATTACCTCCAGGGGTGGATCCCAGTCAGCACACGGTCGCGCGTGCGTGGGCGCAAAGGATGGGCGGCGAGTGTACGGCTTCAGTTTTGCCAGATATCGAATGCGATACAGTCGCAGTCGCATTCTCTCGCAAAACGCGGCCAATGACATCGCGCATCGAGGTGCGGCGTGCGGCTGGGCGCGTTGCCGATAGCGTGGCGCGGCAGAGCCGCAGGTGAAGGATGCCGGAACGGCAGACGTCGTGTCGATTGACGGCTGTGGCGAGCGCTTCGATGATGCGCGCCATGTCGAAGATCGCCCGCCTAGTCCTCAGCTGCGTCCTCGCGCTTGCGGCGCTGCCTTGCCTGGCGCAGGACGCTGATTCAGCCAAGCTGGTCGCCGACGCGCGCCAGCGCATCGAGGACATCCGCAAGCAGATCTCGGGCAACGACATGGACGACGCCAAGCTGGATGCGTTCCGCGGCGAGGTCGCTGGTTTCTCCGCGCAGGCCAGCGCGCTGGTCGATGATCGCGCGCCGAAGTTGGCCGCGCTCGAGGCACGCTTGAACGAACTTGGGCCAGTGCCGACAGGCGCGCCGGAGGCCGCAGACATCACCGCCCAGCGCAACGATCTCGGCAAGCAACGCACCGCAGTCGACGCCGAAATCAAACGCGCCAAACTGCTGGAGGGCGACAGCCAGCAGCTCTCAGATGACATCGCCGAGGCGCGCCGGGCAAATTTTCAGGCGCGTCTGTCGCAGCGACGGCCATCGCCGCTGTCGACGACCTTCTGGCACGACATCGGCAACAACTTCGGCGGCGATGCCGCGCGGCTCGGCGCGCTGCGCGAAGGGGTTGCGACCGCATTGAGCGATGCGTTCGCGCCCGACAACCGGTTGTTCGCCGGCGGCGGCATCGGCCTGGGCCTGCTGCTGATCGTGTTCGTGCGCTGGTACGCGGAGCGCGCATTGATGCGATTGACCGCCGACCGCGTGCCGCACGGCCGCCTGCGCCGCTCTGCGCTGGCGTTCGCTGTCGTCGCCGTCGCGACCGTATTCAGCGGCGGCGGGGCGCAGGTCATCGCGAGCGGTCTCGACTGGCACCAGGCGTTCTCGCAAGCCGAGGCGACGCTGGCACGTGCGATTGTCGCAGCGGTGTTCTTCGGCGGCTTCGTTGCGGGCCTCGGGCGTGCGCTGCTGTCATCAGCGCGACCATCCTGGCGGCTGCCGCCGATTCCGGATGAAGTCGCCCAGCGCCTGCGCATGTTTCCGCTTCTGTTCGGCAGCGCCGTCGCATTCAGCGTACTGCTGAGCCGGATCAATAGTCTTACTGGCGCCAGCCTGCCGGCGACGATCGCGAGCAGCGTCGCGATCGTACTGTTCTACAGCGGCTTGATCGCCTGGACCTTGTTGCGTGCGCGCAGCGCAAGCGGCAAACCGGAGGCAATCGAGCAGGAACCGACGGCGCGACCACTGTGGCTCGGCTTTGCCGCCGCCGCCTTATGGCTGGGGGTTTTCATCTCGTTGCTGGCGGTCGTGTTCGGTTATGTGGCATTGGCGCATCAGATTGCGCGACAGATGGTCTGGCTCGGTATCGTGGTCGCTTCACTGTATCTGCTCGTGCATCTGATCGAGGACTTGTGCGCGACGGTGCTGTCTTCGCGCACGAAATGGGCGCACAGCACGCTCGGTCTCGACCCGCGCATGCTCGACCAGTTTGCGGTGCTGTGCTCTGCCGCATTCCGCGTCATCGTGTTCCTGCTCGCCGTTGCCGCTGCGCTGGCGCCATTCGGCACCGAACCGGGTGACCTCATCGCGCGCGGCTCGCAGATTGGCACGGGCCAGTTCAGCTCGATCGACCTGACTCCGGCACAGTTGATCAACGCGATTCTCGTCTTCATGCTCGGCCTCGCCGGGATCCGTCTCGTGCAGCGCTGGCTACTCGACAAATATCTGCCGACTACACGACTGGATGCAGGCACGAGCAGTTCGGTGACGAGTCTGCTCGGCTACGTTGGCGGCGTGGTCGTGTTCGCCTTCGCGCTTTCCGCCCTGGGTTTCAGTCCCGAGCGCATCACCTGGGTCGCCAGCGCGCTGTCGGTCGGCATCGGTTTCGGCCTGCAGGCGGTGGTGCAGAATTTCGTATCCGGCCTGATCCTGCTGGTTGAACGGCCGGTCAAGGTCGGCGACTGGGTCGTGCTCGACAACGCCGAGGGCGATATTCGCCGCATCAACGTGCGTGCGACCGAGATCCAGATGGCCGATCGTTCGACCGTGATCGTGCCGAACTCGGAGCTGATCACGAAGAGTGTGCGCAACGTCACGCTGGCCAATGCCGACGGACGCGTGCGTCTGCGCGTGCCGCTGCCGCTCGACAGCGATGCCGAGCGCGTACGCGAGATCGTGCGGGCCGCACTGGCCGAGCATGACGGCGTGTTGAAGACGCCGGAGCCGTCCGTCCTGCTCGACGCCATCGATGGCGGATCACTCGTGTTCATCGCGATTGCCTACATCGACAACCCGCGCCACGCCGGCACGATCCGCAGTGATCTGCTGTTCGACGTATTGGCACGTTTGCGCGCAAAGGGCATCGCGTTGTCGTCGCCGTATGACGTCAGGCTCGATGGCGTCGCGCGGACACCGGACAGCCGCTGACGACACGTACCTTCGCCGCCCGAGCGTAGAGGGTCGCTCCGGTTTTGCGGATCAGGCGCTTCGCCGCACGATCCCGCTGCCCCGATATTTTCCCTGCGCCAGCGCGAGCGTAGCCAGCAAACCCGCCAGCAGCACGCTGAGCCAACCTGACAATGTCGGAACCGGTACCTGCACGACGGGTGGAGGCGCGCCTTGCTGCTCGAACGCTCCGATGTCCGGAGCGGCTCCGAAGACGCGCGGAAAGTCGGCGCCACGCTGGTCGAATGGCAGGCCGGCCGCGTTATTGCCAGCATCGATGGCGGGGCTCGCGGCCGCCAATGCGTGCGTGCGGGTCGGGCCGCCGTTGTGAGCCAACGTCAGCAAGTGCGGATCGGCGCGCAACGTGTCCGGCGGCAGGCTTATCACTTCAGCGACGGAGCCAGCCAGATTGTTGTCGCCTTCGATCGACACCGCGGCGGCAGGGTTGGCAAGATTGTCGCGGTTGCCCACTTCAATGCCGTTGCCGAAAACGATGCTGCTGTCGAACGTGCTGCCCGGCGCGTTGAGCCAGATGCCGCCGCCGTCGGCGCCGGCGCGGTTTGCGGTGATCGTGCTGTTGTTGAGCTGCAGCGCCGACGGCCAGCGCAGGAACAGACCGCCAGCGATGCCGGTTGCGGCAACGTTGCCGGACACCGTGCTGTTGTAAAGCGAGAGGTTGTTGAACGTTGCAATGCCGCCGCCACGGCCCTGACTGAAATTCGTGTCGATCGTGGAGTTGTAGACGATGCCTCCGAGCACGCTGACGATACCCCCGCCGATATCATAGCTGGGTAGCTCGCCATTGACCCTGTGATCGGCGTCATTGCCAGTCACGGTGCTCGCTGCCAGCTGCAGCGCATAGACGAAGGCAGCGCCGCCGAATGCCGCAGTGCCTGCGCCTGGGTGCACACCATAGGCGACGTTGCCGGACAGTGTGCTGTTCGACATGGTCAGCGCGTAGGCGTAGAGAGCACCCCCATAGGCTCCTTCGCCGCCAGCGTAGCAACCGCTGAGGGTGCTGCTTTCGAGGTAGAGGTAACCGGCCGATGCGACACAGCCGCCGCCAGCGACGTCGAAGCCGGTGGCGCGGTTGCGGCCATTGCTGACGGTCAGATTCTGCAAGGTCAACGTGCCGCCGCCGTAGTGCAGAAACACGCGATCGAGGTCGTTGCCGTCAATCGCGAGCGCGGAGCGTCCAGGCCCCGTCAACGTCAGATTGTCGAGCTGAATCGGAATCGCACCGGTTTCCAGCGTGATCCTGCCGCAGCGCAGCGTGCTGAGGTCGACGATATCGGCGTCCGCAGCGGCGGCGATCGCGGCGCGCAGGCTGCCGGGGCCGTCGTCCTCGCAGTTGGTGACGAGCAGCGTCGTGCTCGGAGCATGCGCGCCGGAACCGCTGGTCAGCGCGGCCGGCAAATGTGGAAACAGCCGCCGAGCAGGATCCTTGCGGAACTGGATCCACGACGTGTCGACGCTCGTCTGTGCCGCACCTGGCAGCGCGGCGACGCTGAACGCCAGGGCGGCCAGACCCGCGGCGAGAGGATGGCGCAGCAGCGCGTTGGATCGAAATGGAACAACGGTCATCCAGGCTCCCCAGCTCAGTCGCGTCTGTGCGGCATACTCACAAAACGCAATGTCGCGATCATAACGGACACGCTGGCGGGCATTTCGCAGAGGCGACCGCCTGTAGGCGCGCTTCAGCGCATCTCGTCGGCGCCGATCAGCACGATGTCGGCCGGGCGTTGCGCAAACAGGCCGACACAGACGACGCCGGTGATCTGGTTCAGCTCGCGCTCCATCTCGCGCGGCTGCTGAATGCGCCAGCCATGCACGTCGAGGATCCAGTTGCCGTTGTCGGTGACGACGCCATCGCGCCAGACCGGCTGGCCACCGCGCTTGACGATCTCGCGCGCGACATAGCTGCGAGCCATCGGAATCACTTCGATCGGCAGCGGAAACTTGCCCAATACATCGACGCGCTTGGCGACATCGATGATGCAGACGAACTTCTGTGCGGTTGCCGCAATGATCTTCTCGCGCGTCAGCGCGCCGCCACCGCCCTTGATCAGGCAGCGCTGCGCGTCGCATTCGTCGGCGCCGTCGACGTAGAGCGGAATATCGCCGGCCGAATTGGGATCGAGCACCGCGATGCCACGCTCGCGCAGCAGGCGCGTGGACTGCTCGGAACTCGACACCGCGCCCTCGATCGAATGCTTGCGCTCGGCCAGCGCGTCGATGAAGTGCGCGACGGTCGAGCCGGTGCCAACACCGACGATCATGCCATCCTCGACATAGCGCAGCGCGGCGCGACCCGCCAGGCGTTTTTCTTCATCCTTCGACATCGAATTCTCCGAACAAGTTGTGCAGGAACGCGCTTGCGCGCGCCGGCGGCGTCAGAATCGCGTGCCTACGCAAGCGCGAGGATGCAATCCCATTGCGCCTTGCTGACGGGTAGCACGGACAATCGATTGCCGCGCTGGAGCAGGGCAAAACCGTCGAGTCGCGGCTGCTCTTTCAGCTCGACCAGCGTGACCGTACGTTTCAGCTTGCGCTTGAACGCGACGTCGACGAGCATCCAGCGCGGATTCTCGTGCGTGCTCGCCGCGTCGTAATAGTCGCTCTTGCGCTCGAACTGGGTCGGGTCCGGATAGGCCTCGCTGACGACTTCGGCGACGCCGACGACACCGGGTTCCGCACAGCTGGAATGATAGAACAGCACGCCGTCGCCGGGCTTCATGCCGTCGCGCATGAAGTTGCGCGCCTGGTAGTTGCGCACGCCGGTCCACGGTTCGATTTTGACGCGCGCCAGATCGTCGATCGAGAACGCATCGGGCTCGGATTTCATCAGCCAGTACTTCATTCGACGGTCACCGCCTTCGAGGTCGATCAAGTGTAAGACGTGAGTAGCGAAATGCGGCGGGCGAATCGATGAGTGGCCTTCGTCCGCCGGCGTGCCTAACGGTCAGCGACCGTCAGATCGACCAGTGCACGCTCGGTAGCGACATAGTCGAGGCGCACGTCCCACGGCATCGCCTCGATCGCGTCGATTTCCTGCAGCGCATAACCGACGCCGACGAGGACGGGCTTGCCAACGTCGTTGCGATCGCGCAGGAAGGCGAAGCTGCGGTCGTAGTAGCCGCCGCCGAACCCGAGGCGATAACCCTTGCGGTCGAAGCCGAGCAGGGGCAGCAGCACGACATCCATCTGCGCCGGCTCGAGCAGGTCGGACGCGGCGACGATCGGCTCGGGAATTCCGAACCGATTGGCTTTGATCTCGATGCCCGGCCGCCACGGTGCGAAGCGCAGCCTGCGCTGTTTGCCGATCACTGGTAGATGATAGGTCTGCCCACGCGCGCGCAGACCCTGCATCAGCGCGATCAGTGGCAGTTCTCCCGAAACGGCCCAGTAGCCGGCAATCCTGTGGTCGGTGAGGAATTCGGGGATTTGCTCCAGCGATGCGGCCAGTGCGCCTGCCGCAGCGAGGCGATCCTGCGCGGAGAGCGCTTTACGTCGCTCGCTCAGCTCGACGCGGAGCGCCGCGCGTTTCGCGTCGGTGTCGGCAAGAAGCCCCAAGACGACCTCCGGCAGAGTCTGCAGTGGATGAGATATGCGGCCACGGCGGCTGATGCCAAGCGTGTCCTACGCCGTAGAACGAAGCCCACGACGACATCTGGAGGAGGCTGCTGTTCGTGAACAGTGCGGCCATGCATGGCCGCCTTGGATCCCGTGACCTCGAACCGCCACACAGCTGGCGCTGGGTCGCGATTCTCGGCGATCACGGATGATCGCAAAAACAAGTGGCGTCCTCCGCCGTGTCGGTGCGCAACAAACGACCTTGATCCAATGGGATCAGGTGGGAGGGCTGGCGGAACCTTCAGGCTTTCCGCACGAGGCGGACATGCACACGGGTTATCGCTTCGCCGTCCCGGGGTCGTCTATAGGAACAAGGCAATATGTAAGGTGCGCTGTCGAGCACCGCAGAGGACACCTGCGGCCATTGTAGTGATCAGGCGAACGCGCGTTCAAGCTTTGCGTTCAACATTTGCAGTTTTTCGGTCAACTGCGAGGCTTCGGTCGACCCGCGTTCGCGCTCGGCGAGCAACTCGTGGCTGATATTGAGCGCGGCAAGAATCGCGATGCGGTCCAGGCCGGCCGCGCGCGCGTTGTCGCGCATCTCGCGCATCTTGCCGTCGAGATAGCGTGCAGCCGCCAGCAGGCCCGCGCGCTCCTCCGGTGTGCACGCGATCAGGAACTCGCGATCGAGTATGTTGACCGCGACCGGTTCGCCGCTCATGCGTGGTTCTGCTCCAGCGATTTCAGGCGCATGATCATCCCCTCGACGCGCGTGCGCGCCTGCTCGTTGCGTGCGATCAGCTGGGCGCGCTCAGTCGCCAGCTGCTCCTGGCTGTGGCGCAGGCTGCGGTTCTCTTCCCGCAGCGTTCGACACAATTCGAGAAGCCGATCGAGTCGGTCCCCTATCGCCAGCAGGCTCTGTTCGTGCGCGGACATGGCCGCGAATATAGCATCGCCCCGGCGCGGTTTGTCACTTGCCGCGGAGTTTCGGCGCGCGGACAGCCGCGGCGCACGAGCGCGTACGCCGACCCCGCGCGCAAGCGCGCTTCAGTGCGGCTCGCCGAGCGTTACGCGGCGTTGTTGCGCACGTTCCTGCAGAAACGCCAGGCACTGCTCCGGCGGCATCGGGTAGGCCAGCCAATGGCCCTGTACCTCGTCGCAGTCCTGCTCGCGCAGGTATTCGACCTGCTCGGCAATCTCTACGCCCTCGGCGACTACATTGAGACCTAGCGAATGCGCCATCGTGATGACGGTTGCCGTTATCGCCTCGTCGTCGGGATCGGTCGTGATGTCGCCGACGAACTCCTTGTCGATCTTCAATGTGTCGATCGGCAAGCGTTTGAGGTAGCTCAGTGAGGAATAGCCGGTGCCGAAATCATCGATCGCCAGCGTCACGCCGATCGACTTCAGCTTGCGCAGCGTCGTGATCGACTGCTCGGCGTTGGCCATGACCATGCTCTCGGTGAGCTCCAGTTCAAGCTGGTTCGGCGCGATATCGTGCTCGGCCAGCACGTCGCACAGGCGCTGGATCAGATCGCCGCGCAACAACTGCGCGACCGAGACGTTGATCGACATCGTGAGGTCGGTAATGCCCGCATCGCGCCAGCGCGCCAGCTGCGCGCAAGCCTGCGCGACGACCCAGTTGCCGATCTCGATGATCATGCCGGTCTCCTCGGCGATCGGAATGAACACGCCCGGCGCGATATTGCCGAGGTCGCTGCTGCGCCAGCGCAGCAAGGCCTCGACGCCGGTGATGCGTTCGTCGAGCAGGGACAGCTTCGGCTGATAGACCAGAGAGAACTCGTTGCGCTCGAGCGCCTTGCGCAGCGCGGTCACCGTCGTCGCGCGCAGGCGCGCCGCGGCGTCCATCGCCTCGGTATAGACCATGTAGGTCTTGCGGCCGCGTTCCTTTGCCTGGTACATCGCGGTGTCGGCGAACTTCAGCAGGTCCGACGGCACGTGGCCGTGGTCGGGATACAAGCTGACGCCGATCGACGGCGAGATGATGACTTCCTGGCCGTTGTCGAGTTCGAGCGGTTCCTCGAACGCGGCAATGATCTTTTCGGCGACGCGTTCGGCCTCCGCACTGCTCGCGATGTCCTCGAGCACGACAGTGAACTCGTCGCCGCCCAGGCGCGCGACCGAATCACCCTCGCGCACGACCTGGCGCAGGCGGCTGCCGGCTGCCTTCAGCATGCGATCGCCGACCGCATGGCCCATCGAGTCGTTGACGTGCTTGAAGCGATCGAGGTCGAGGAACAATACGGCCACCTTGCGCGCGCCGCGGCGTGCGCGAACGATGGCATGGCCGATGCGCTCGCTCAGCAGGGTGCGGTTCGGCAGGCCAGTCAGCGCGTCGTAGTTGGCGAGGTAGCGCAGTTCCTGTTCGGTACGCTTGCGGTCGGTGATGTCGGAGATCACGCTGACGAAATGCGTGCGCATGCCGGCAGCGTCGCGCACTTCGGAGACTTCGATCCAGCTCAGGAATTCGTCGCCGTCCTTGCGCCGCTGCCACAACTCGCCGCGCCAGTGTCCGCTGCGAGTCAGCGTGTCGCGCATCGCCGTATAGAGTTCGGCCGGATGTTGCGAGCAATTCAACAGTGCGGCGGAGCGGCCAACCACCTCGTCCTCACGCCAACCGGTGATCCGGGTGAACGCGGGGTTGACGGTGAGAAAACAGAACTCGAGGTCGGTGACGGCAACGGCCTCGGTCATGCTGCGAATGACTTCCTCGGCGATGCGGCGGTCGCGCTCGGCTGCGCGCGTCGCGGTGATGTCGCGCGCGGTGCCGCAGATGCGCGTCGGCTGGCCGTCGCCGTCGCGCTCGACGATCTTGCCGCGCGACAACGCCCAGACCCAATCGCCACGGCCATTGCGCAGGCGATGCTCGGAGGCGAACACATCGGTCTTCTGGTTGATGTGCTCCTCCAGGCGCTGCTCGACTTTCGACAGGTCGTCCGGATGCAGGTTGTCGCGAAACCAGTTGATGTTGAACACGCGCGGTTCGTTCGACGGCTTGCGCGAAGGCCCGTACTTGAACAGGTCGCCGGTGCCAGTCACGACAAACTCGCCGCGTGGAATGTTCCAGTCCCAGAAGTCGTCGCCGGAGCCCCACAGGGCCAGGCGCAGGCGATCCTCGCGTTCTTGCAAGTCCTCGTGGTAGCGCTGCTGCTCGACGCGCCGTCGCCGGTGCGCGCGCCACCACAGCAGCATGGCGATCGCGGTTGCGATCAGGTAGGCCGTCCTTGCCGCAAGACTGTCCCACCACGGCGGCGTGACGGCCAGGCTCAGCGTCGCGGCGCGTTCGTTCCAGTAGCCGTCATGATTGCTCGCGCGCACCTTGAAGGTGTAGCGGCCCGGGTCGAGGTTGGTGTATGTCGCGTCGTGGCGTGCTCCAGCGTCGATCCAGTGGTCGTCGAATCCTTCGAGTTGGTAGCTGAAATGATTGCGTTCAGGCGCCGCGAAATCGAGCGCTGCAAATTCGAAGCGTACGAGGCGATCGGCCGCCGCCATGCGCAATTCCCCGCCCGTGCGCGGGACACGCACCTGCGCATTGCCGATGCGCACGTCAGTGAAGACGACCGGAGCGGCGTAGCGGCTGCCGGTGATCGCTTGCGGCGAGAACAGGTTGAGACCGTTGATACCGCCGAAGGCAAGGCGGCCATCGCGCAGGACGGCACAGGCGTTGCCGTTGAATTCCATGCCCTGCAGACCATCGGCAAGGGCAAAGGTATGGAAAGTCTCGCTGGTGCGATCGAACGAGGTGATGCCGCGGTTCGTGCTGAGCCAGAGGCGGCCCACGCCATCATCGGCGATCGCGTAAACGGTTCCGCTGGGCAGGCCGTTGCGCGGCAGCCAGCGTGTGAAACGAGCGCCATTGGTGTCGACCCCATCGAGTCGGCTCAGGCCAGCCTGGGTGCCGATCCAGAGGGTGCCGTCGTTGCTCTCCTGAATCGTGCGCACGAGATTGCCGGCGAGCGAATGCATGTCCTTCGGATCGTTGCGGAACACGCGCACGCTGCGCGCCTGCGGATCGATCAGACTGACTCCGCTGATGCTGCCGGCCCAGATGTGCCCGCTGCGATCCTCGCGCAGTGCAGTCACGCGATCGCCGGCAAGCCCACCCACCAAGCCGCCGCTGCCTTGCTCGCGATAGCCTTGCCAAGTCTTTTTGGCCGGGTCGTACTGCACGAGGCCGTCATGCCCGGTGCCGATCCACAAGGTGCCGTCGCGCGCGCGCAGCATGCTGCGCACTTCGGTGTCGGGCAGACCGGCGGCTCCGCTGGCATCGCTCGGCAGGAACGTCGCTGCACGCGCGACCGGATCGAGCAATGCGACTCCGCGACGCGTGGTAGCGACCCAGATTCGGCCATCATCGGCGACTGCCAGCGCATTCACGATCAGCGGCGCGTTGTCGGCGCTGCTGCGGTTGATCACGTCGCTGTAGTAGTCGAAGCGGTTCTGCGCCAGATCGTAGCGCTTCAGTCCATCTCCTTCGGTGCCGAGCCAAAGCGCACCGCTGGCGTCTTCCAGCACTGCTCGGATGTAGTTCGACGCGGTCTGCTCGCGCTCCGGGTTGCGGTCGACGACGTAGGTGAACAACGCGCCGTTCGGATCGACGCGGCTGATGCCGCGCTCGACGGTGCCGACCCAGAGCAGACCCGAGCGGTCGAGCTGCAGGCGGGTGATGACGGCATCGGGCAGGCCGCCGGGCAAGCCGTCCTCGGGCGCCAGCAACTGTGTGTTTCCGTTGCTCGGATCGAGTAGGACCAGCCCTTCATGCTGCACCGCCAGCCATAGGCGACCACGTGCGTCCTCGGCCAGCGCGGTCACGGCATGATCGCCTTCGCCGGGCCACAGGCGCTCCGCGCCGCCATCGCTGCCGATACGGTACAAACCGTTGCGCGCGGCTGCATAGAGACTTCCGTCGTGCGCGACCAGCAGATCGTTGACGTCGTCGAGGCGATCGGCTGCGACCGCCTCGAACGTCTCGGCCTGCGCGCCGAGGCGCCAGAGCCCATTCGAACTTGCCAGCAACAGGCTGCCGTCCTCGAGCAGACGAAAGCGGCGCAGCTGCACGCTGGCTTTCTCGTCGGCGATCGAAAAGCCGCGGATGAAACGACCGTCGTGCGGGTCGAGCAGGGTGATGCCGGCATTGCCGCCGACCCAGAGGCCACGCCGCGGATCGATCAGGAGCTCCTGTATATTGGTCGACCCAGCGGTGCTGGCCGGCCCGGTCGCAACGCGGCGAAACGTGCCACTGCCCGGCGTGTGTCGCAGCAGGCCGAAGGCCGCGGTGCCGACCCACAGATCACCAGCCGCATCCTCGGCGAGCGCCGATACCGGGCCTTCCGGAGGGCTGTCCGGTTCGTCGCCGGAGTGTTCGAACGTCTGGAATCCGTAGCCGTCGTATTGCTGCAGGCCGCCGGCCGTGCCGATCCAGATGAACCCGCTGCGGTCCTGCAAAAAGGCCAGCACGGAGTTCTGCGCGAGGCCGTGCTCGGTGCCGGTCGTCTGGAAATAGAAGTCGCGCCGCACAGCATCGCCGTTGGCCCACGCCGGCAATGCGAGGCAGCCGAGCAGCAGCATGCCGCACAAGCGCAAGCGCCGGCTTGGCCGACTCGATAGCGACGTCAAACCGCGCATGAACAAATCGTGAAACCCTCCGTGAGCCTCCGAGTGTAGGCAAACGCGGGCGGCGGCGCCACGCGTGAGACGTGCGGTTACACTGCGCCATGCCTAAGTCCATGCCGTGATGACCGATTCCAGACTCCAGCATGCCGAACTGGTACAGACCGTGCGCTTCCTGCGCCTCGGCGTCGATGCCAGTGATCTGCATGGTTCATTGAGTGGTTACCTGTGCGGCGGTGCCCGAAGCAGCGAGACAGACTGGCTGGCAGCGCTCGAAATCGACCTCGGTGTCGACCAGGCGGCGGCGCTGCAATCGGTGCAGCTGCGTCGGCTCTATCGCCAATGCCGCGCACAATTCGAGGAGTCGCCGGCGAACATCGAGCCGCTGTTGCCGGATGCGCCGTTGGCGCAGCGCGCGGCGGGGCTGGTCGATTGGTGTCGCGGCTTTCTCGGCGGCTTCGGGCTGTCCGGTGCGAACTTGCGCACGGACTTGTCGGCGGAAGCGCGCGAGATACTGGCCGATATGGGCACGATTGCGAGCGGCAACTTCGAGACATCGGAGAGCCGTGAGGATGAACAGGCCTTTGCCGACGTGCTGGATTTCGCGTGCATGGCGGCCGTCGTCCTGCACCGCGAACTGCAGCGCGCTCCTGCACGCTTGCACTGACGCGCTGCAATCCTGCGGCGATGGCGCAGCTGCGCTTAGAATGCGCGGCGTAGTCCCGTTCGAGTCCAGCCGCGAACCGATGTCACGATGATCGAAACCAAGGAGTACGCGCGCCGCCGCCGCCAGCTGATGCGAATGGCCGGCCCCGACGCGATCGTTATCGTCGCCGCTGCGCCCGAACGCGTGCGCAACAATGACGCGCACTATCCGTATCGTCAGGACAGCGATTTCCACTACCTGACCGGTTTCGCCGAGCCCGACGCGGTGCTCGCGCTGGTGCCGGGTCGCCAGGCCAGCGAGACGATCCTGTTCTGCCGCGAACGCGATGCCGAACGCGAACGCTGGGACGGCCCGCGCGCTGGCACCGATGGCGCCGTCACGCGCTACGGGCTGGACGATGCATTCCCGGTCGACGATATCGACGACATCCTGCCCGGCCTGATCGAAGGCCGCACGCGTGTCTACTACCACTTCGGCCGCGACACCGAGTTCGACCTCAAGCTGATCGGCTGGGTCAACCGAGTGCGTGCGATGGTGCGCCAAGGCGCCAAGCCGCCGCACGAATTCGTCGCGCTGTCGCATCTGCTGCACGACCTGCGTTTGTACAAGTCGCGGGGCGAGCTGCGCCTGATGCGCAAGTCCGCCCGGATCGCTGCCGAAGCGCACGTGCGCGCGATGCAGGCGACGCGACCCGGCATGAACGAGCACGAGGTCGAGGCAGAGCTGCTGCACACGTTCCGTCGCCATGGCGCCGTGCCGAGCTACGAGCCGATTGTGGGCGGCGGCGCGAACGGCTGCGTGCTGCACTATCGCGCGAACAATGCGCCGCTGCAGGATGGCGACCTGCTGCTGATCGACGCCGGCGCCGAGTACGAATGCTACGCCTCGGATATCACGCGCACGTTCCCGGTCAACGGTCGCTATTCGCCGGAGCAGCGCGCGCTGTACGACCTCGTGCTCGCCGCGCAGCTCGCCGCGATCGAGGAGGTGAGGCCCGGTCGGCCATTCGATGCCTACCACGATGCGGCGGTACGCACCCTCACCAAGGGCCTGATCAGGCTGGGCTTGCTCGGCGGCAGCATCGAGAAGAACCTGCGCGAACACGCCTACCGGAAGTTTTATATGCACAAGACCGGGCATTGGCTCGGCCTCGACGTGCACGACGCCGGCGACTACCGTGTCGATGGCGAATTCCGCGTGCTCGAGCCTGGCATGGTGGTTACCGTCGAACCGGGCCTGTACATCGCGCCGGATTTGAAAGGCGTGCCGGCGAAGTTTCGCGGTATCGGCATCCGCATCGAAGACGATGTGGTGGTGACGAACGGCGATCCGGAAGTCATTTCCGATGGCGTGCCGAAGGATGCCGATGAGATCGAGGCATTGATGGCGAAGTCGCGATGACGTTCTTGCGCGTGCTTTTCCCGCTGCTGGCGGGTTTGTTCGCCGCGAACGTTTCAGCCCACGGCGACCCTCCGCCGGCTTCCGCTTCCGCCGAAACGCTCGACTACGGCCTGTTCGGAACATTGCATCTGAGCCGGCCGACCGGCGCCATCGTGCATACAGTCATGCTGCTGTCCGACCACGATGGCTGGACGGCGCGCCAGGACGGACTTGCGGCTGCACTGGCGCAGCAGGGCGCCTTCGTCGTCGGTGTTGACTTGCCGGCGTATCTGGCACGCATGGAAGTGATCGCCGACAAGTGCGCATTCCCGGCTGCACATTTCGAGGAAACCGCGCACTGGGTCGAGCGCCACGAAGGGCTTTCGACCTATGCCTACCCGCTCGTCGTCGGCGACGGTGCCGGAGCGACGTTCGCCTATGCAATGACGGCGCAGGCGCCGGCCGGCACGTTCGAAGGACTGATCACGCTGGGCTGGGATTCGACGCTGCGCTTTCCGAAGGTGTTCTGCCCGGGCGATGCCGGCGCAATGACGGCAGCGGCCGAAAAAGGCGGTTTCCGTATCGTGCCGGTGGCGAAGTTTCCGCTGCCCTGGCTGCCGCAACCGTTCGCGACCCATGCGCGTCAAAGCGGTCTCGGCGCGCTGCTCGCAAAGGTCTGGCAGCTGCTCGACACCGCATTGGCGCTACCAGCCGCGCGCGATGCTGGCAGCGAACTCGGCCGCGCCTACGCAGGCTGGCGCGAGCGTGAAGAGGCAGCCGCGACGGCGCTGCCGGACGATGTCGCCGATCTGCCGTTGACCGATATTGCAGCGAATGCGGACGCGCCGGATGGCCTGCATCGCATCGCGATCATCGTCACCGGCGATGGCGGCTGGGCCGGGCTGGATCGCGGTGTTGCCGATGCGCTCACCGCGCACGGCGTGCACGTGATCGGATTCTCGACGCTCAAGTTCTTCTGGCAGAAGCAGACGCCGGAAGCGACCGCGCAAGCGCTCGCGCGCGTGATCGCGCACTACGGCAAGTCCGACGCGCAGGCGGTCTTCGTGCTGATCGGATATTCGTTTGGCGCCAGCCTGGTGCCGGTCATCATCAATCGTCTGCCGCAGGAACTGCGCAAGCGCGTGCAGGGCGGTGTGATGATCTCGCCCGATGACGACGCCGTCTTCGAGATCCATGTCGGCGACTGGTTCGGCTCGACGCATCATGACGAGGCGTTGCCGATCGGGCCCGAGATCGCGGCATCGACGGTGCCGCTGGTGTGCGTACACGGCGCTGACGAGGACGACAGCTTCTGCCTGAAGCCGGCTCCGCCGCAGATGCGCATCGTCGCGTTGCCGGGAGGCCATCACTACGACGGCGACTACGACAAGCTCGGTGTGCTGATCGTGAAGAGCCTGCCGATCGCGGTGGCTGCGGCGAAACCCTGAGTTCCCCCTGAATTCGCGCGCTGCGGGGCGTGCGTGCGCATGCGCACTACGCCGCGTGGTCGCCTATTTGACCGCCAGCAGCGTCGATGGGACGTGAAAGCGCGTCGCGCTGGACCCTGTAAGAACTTGCAGGTTACCGCAGCCTCTCATGCTGGCTATTTCTGGCGGTGTTGTCGGTGGGCGGGCACTGTTCTTTTTTGTCCTTGCACACGGCGCAATGCGGCGGCATTCGCGCTTCGACCACACCCATTTCTCGGGTATCGCGGGTCGTCGAAGCAAGAGCATCGTACACATTTCGCCATCCGGATCCTTCGATCCGCCTCGCCGGCACTCGATCCTTCTGTGAGGTGCGAGCGATGAAAACCAGAACCCTGCGAAATTCTTCAATCCGGCATAGCGCGCTGGCTGCCGGCACGCTCGCTGCGTTGCTGCTGACGACGTCGTCGACGACACTGCATGCCGCCAGTATTCCGATACCCAATGCCGATTTTTCCGATGCCGGTAACTTTGGACAGATCGGCGGTGGTTTGCTCGGCGCGTCGGGCACCGATGTCGCGATCGGCAGCGGCCCCTGGATCGGCAGTTACTACGGCGTGCTGGGCCTGCTCGCCCCGCCGCAGCTGACCGTCAGCTCGGGCGCTGCAACGGTTGGCGGACTGGGCGGCGTAAATATTCTGCAGCTGGTCGATAACGGCGGCTATTTCAGCCAGAACTTGGCAGTCGCCTATACCCCCGACCAGCACTATGTGCTGTCAGCACATGTGGATGCGGGCACGGTACTCGATGTCGGCGTCCTCGGCGGCGGCAATATCGGCCTGGCATTGCGGGCCGGCAGCCTCACGCTGTCCTCGACGGCGACCGCGCCGCCTCAGCTGGTTACACTGTTGCCGCTCGGCGGCACGCAATTCCAGTTGAGTCTGACCTTCGACTCGCCAGACACGGTGAGCGGCAACATCGGTGTCCAGCTGCTCGGCACACCGGACAACCTGATCGGCGTGAGCCTGTTGCCGTCGGTGACCTACAGCAACGTCACGCTCGATGCCAGCGCGATCAACCCAGCCGCCGGTGCCGTGCTCGGGGTTGATGGGACACTCCAGCAAGCCGTCGTCTCACAGCCATTCGCCGCTCCGCTCGGTGTGCAAGTCGTCGATGCGCTCGATGACGGCGTGCCGAATATCGAAGTGACGTTTACAGCGCCGGCGAGTGGCGCCAGTGCGACACTGTCGCCGGCAAGCGTGATGACCGACGCGGACGGCTTTGCCTCGACTATGGCGACCGCCAATACCGTAGCGGGTAGCTACACCGTCAATGCGACCGTCAGCGGCGTCGATGCACCGGCCAGTTTCGCGTTCACCAACCTCGCAGGTCCGCCGGCGGCGCTGACGCCGGTCGGCCCTGGCGCCGACCAGAGCGCGACGGTGTCCACGCCGTTCGACAATCCTCTGGTGGTCGGTGCCGCCGATGAGTTCGGCAATCCGACGCCGGGCGTCGTCGTCGATTTCGGTGCTCCGGCCAACGGCGCTTCCGCGACGCTTTCGCCGACGAGTGCGACGACGGATCTCAACGGGCTCGCCCAGGTCGCAGGCACCGCGAACGCGATCGCGGGCGACTACATGGTGACCGCGCAGGTCGAAGGTTCCGACGTATCGACGGCATTCTCGCTTGCAAACACGTTGCCCGATGGCACCACTATCGACGCGAATGGCGATGGCAATCCGCAGTCGGCCGATCTTGGCGCCCGATTCACCTGCGCATTGGTTGCGCACGTCGACCAGCCTGGCGGCGGCGCTTTTGCTGGCGTGCAGGTGGCCTTTCAGGCGCCGACGAGCGGCGCGTCAGCCGTGCTTTCGAACGGTACCGACAGCGGAACATCGGTCGTGGCGACGACCGACGTAAACGGCGACGCAGTCGTCTCGTCGACGGCCAACCAGATCGGCGGCGCCTACGCGGTTACCGCGGCGCTGGTAGGCGGCGTCGACACCGATCCAGTCAGCTTCATGCTGCGAAACATCGAGTCGCTGATCTTCGCTGACGGCTTCGATATTCCCTGCACACAACTGCCTTGAGCGAGGGGGAGGTGGCGGAGCCCCCGATTCCGCCACCCAACTTGAGGAACGCGTCGCGGATTGAGGGGCTGGACGCTTGGAGTCCGTCATTGCTCACGCTAGGCTAAGGTTAGGAATAGCGCAGCAGGGGCGCATCGACAATGGCAAGTAAAGCAATGAGCATCGCGTTCGTCGTGGGGGTGTCGTGGGCATGCGCCGCCAGCGCAGGAACGTTGGAACAGGACGAAGCGAGGATGGAGCGCTTGATGCAGGCGGAGCGGGCTGCTGCTGCCACCAAGAACCCGGGCCATGCCGGCGACGCCAAGCACGCTCCAGATGGAGCCGCGCGCGAACCTGCACCCGTCGCCGCGATCGTCATCGCGCCGACGCCTCCATCCAGCAATTCAGACTGGCTCTCTTCCGAACAAGCACAGAACAGCGGACTGAGTTTCAGCGATCTCGCGCAGCACGTCGGTTCGCGGGTCTCCATCGTCACCGCGGGCGAGCACGTGCACAACGGCGTCATCAGTGCCGCCGATGCGCGCCAGGTCACTCTGCGGGTCAAGCGCGCTGGCGGTCAGGCGACCTATGCACTGCCGCGCAAGCAGATTGTCAGCATCGCCCTGCGTTGATCGTGCCCGCTCGCGCGGGTCGCTTCGCGTCCTTCGTTAGCGACTAGCGCCCGCCGAACAGGAAGCGGCGATAGCCGCCAGCAACCAGCGCAGCAATGTCGATCAGCAGGCCCGGCACCCACAGGCCGCGCGGGTAGGCGAGATACGAGCCGACCCATTCGGGCGCGAATTTTTCCTTGTAGCGACGCAGGCCCTGATAGTTGTAGAAGCGGCCGCCATATTGGAAGGCGAGCGCGGCGAGGCGTTCGTTGACGCGCGCGTACGGGTTGTCGCCGACCGCGGAAAGCGGTGCCATGCCGAGGCTGAAACTGCTGTGGCCGTGATCCTTCGCCCACTGCATGACCCTGGCGAACAGGAAGTCCATGGTGCCGCGCGGTGCAGCGTCCACATGCCGCATCAGGTCGACGCTGGCGGTGCCGTTCGGGCCGTACGGCGGCAGCACGTTCGCGAATGCGAGCAGCTCGCCGTCGCGGCGGATCAGCGCGAGCGGACTCCAGGCGAAATAGTCGGCGTCGAAATGGCCGAGCGAGAAACTCTTCTCGTGCGCCCCCTTGTCGGCCAGCCAGGCGTCGGAGACGCGCTCCAATTCGGTCATCAACACGGTGTCGAATGGCGGCTCGATCAGCTCGAACGTCAAACGCTCCTTGACCGAACGATTGACCGCCTGGCGCAGGTCTTCCCAACGTTTGCCGGCCAGCGTGAATTCGTCGAGGCGGATGGTCGCCAGCTCGCCGAGCTTGAACAGATCGAAGCCGAGATCGTGATACAGCGAAAGGTCCGGTTCTAGGACTTCGTAAAATACCGGCACGCGATCCTGCGCGTCGGCAAATTGACGGAAGTCGAGAATCGCCCGCTTGATCGCGATCTCCGGACCGCTCGGCGACCCCAATGCGACGAGGCGGTCGCGCACGGAGCCGTAGGCGACCACGGCGTGATTGTCGGCGGACCAGAACAGATGCTTGTCGCCCATGAACGACAGGTGGGCGAATTCGCCACCGCCGTGCTCGAGGTAGACGCTGCGCGCGCGTTCGAGCTCAGCATGCTGCGGCAGTTTCAACGGCGGCCGACGCACCGAGAACGATTGCCATATCAGATAGATCACGAGGCCCAGTGCAGCGGCGAACAGTCCACGGCCGATCTTCGAGGAATGTTCGCCGATGCCGAAATACCACAGGTCGAAGCTGTCGTCGCCGAGCACGGCCCAGACGCCGATCGCAAAGAACGCGAGGACGACGACGATCAATCCGGTCAGCCAGGTGAACGTGGTCAGCGAGGTCAGGCTCATCGCACGCTGGGTGAACTCGCGCTTGCGCGTGCGCAGCAGCACCGCGATTGCCAGCAGGAACAGCGCTTCGCCGAAGTGCAGGCCCTTGGTCACGGCGAGCAGGGCGCCGATGACCAGGGTCACCGACGCGAGCCTATAGGCGACACGCAGGCGGCCGTCAATGCCGCGACCGAGGCCGAGCAGCAGCACGCCGGTCAGGATCGACAGCCAGTACGATCCCTCGACCGCAGCCAGCGGCAGATGCTCGCGCACCACTTCGATATGCTCGTGCACGGCGGGAATCGCGGCCGAGGCGAGCAGGACGAGGCCGGCCAGGAACGTAAGCACCGCGAGCACGCGGATACCGAAGCCGGCGAGCAGGCTGGCCGGCAATCCGAGCACGCCGAACAGCGGATGCGAGCGCAGGCGCTCGGTTGCACGCGCGACCACGGGCAGGCGTTCGGCGAGCACGCCGGAGCCGACGAACAGGCCGGCGAGCAGCGGCAGCAGGTAGTAGGCGATGCGGAACAGGAACAAGCCCGACAGCACCGCCGCGCTCTCGTAGCCACTGCTGGTCAGCGCAAGCAGCATCAGCCCATCAAATACGCCGAAGCCGCCCGGAATCAGACTGAGCAGGCCGAGCGCTTGCGCGGCGGCGAAACTGCCGAGCATCGGCCCGGCCTTCACATGCACGCCGGACATGTACAGGCATGCGTAAAGCACGCCCGCGGCGAGCAGCCAATCGACGAACGACAGCAGCGCGAGAGCCAGCTTCAGGCGCAGCGGTGGCAGTTCCATGCCGCGTGGCAGCCAGCGCATCAGGCTTCGTCGCATCGTCAGCACGAAGAACGCTGGCAGGTACAGCGCGGCCGCGACGAGAACGGCGATCGCGATCCAGTGGGTCGTCGCGCTCGGTGTGATCGGTGGCGAGCCAAGGACGAGCGTCGCGATGATCAGGATCGACAGGCCGAGAGGCAACGACAATACTTGCAGGCCGATCAGCGCTGCACTGACCGCAAGCTCGATGCGTCGCGCGGACAAGCCGAGCAGTCGCACGCCGGATCCGACCGCGCCGGAGAGATTCAACGTGTTCGCCAATGCGTTCGCTACGAAGGCCAGGCTCAGTACGTCGCGCGCCGGCATCGGCACGCCGAGCCAGCGCGCGATCAGCACATCGATCAGACCGGTAAAAGCGACTGCAAACAACGCGAGCAGCGCGACGCCGAGCGCTGGCAAGGTCGGCACCTCGAGCAGCGTGCGCTGCATTTCCGGCAGGCTAAACTCGTCGATGCCACGCACGACCAGCCAGCCGACCAGCAACAGGAATGCGAGCGGCACCAGCCAGCGCAGATAACCGCCCCAGGTGTGGGCAGCTTGCTGATGGCGTTCGGTGGCGGCTTCGGTACTCATCGCGCGTCGCAACATCTTCCATGAAGGGAGCGCGAGTTTAGCCGTACGGCTGGCGTCGGGCTAAGTCCTGGAGCGCCGATGGAAAGATGCGGGTATCGCGCAGCATCACCGGCAAGACGTTCAATCCGTGCCGATCGCAGCGTGCCGATATCGGTGCGTGTGGTCGAGCCGATAGCAGCTCTGTCCGGAATGGTGGCTATCGCTCGAATCATTGGGCGCGGGCGCCCCCAGTGCATCCAGGACTTGGCCCGTGTGCCGGCACGGCTATTTGAATCCTGCCCGCAACGTCGAGCAAAGCGGCTGGACGCAGGCTGCCGACTGGGTTCGGCGCATACCCGAGCCTTCGACGGAACCGGCGACAGCCACAGGCTGTTGGGTGACGGCGACGCACCGCTGGCGCGATTGCCGAGCCCGGAAAGCGGCGATGAACGCAGCGCCGCCTTCCGCTGCTCCGAGAGTAGGTCAATGGGGCGTGCTGATGCCGTCCTCGAGCGCGCGCCGAATCGCCTCGGTGCCCGGACCGTATTGCGCTACTTCCCTGTCGGGCATTCCGGCCGCAGGGGTGGCGCTGTCGTCGGACTCGCCATGCGCTCCTGTAGCTCCAACCATTCTCATGTTGTGGACGTCCGTCCACAGGCCTCCGTTGATTCCGGACCCCTCGTTGGCCCAGGCAACCACGGTGATGGGCAGGTTGAACGTGGCCGCAGGCATCGGCTCATCGAACAGGTGATGGCTATTCATGCAGCTGTAGAGTTGCTGCAGATCAATCGAATAGTGGGTGTCCTGGTTCAGGACCAGGGTGGGCACACTGAAGCCGCAATAGGCAGCGATCGATTCTGCGGTCATGGTCAGATTCATGGCGCCCGGATACAGGCCGCTGTGCGTGTAGCGCCAGTCCCATGGGGTGTTGCAGTTGACCGGTACGGAACCGCTGAGATAGGGGTCCGGCAGACTCGGCTGCCGGGGGTCGCGCGACTGGTGCCAAAGGGCGATCTGGATCATTTTCGGGTGCGTTCCCCAGTTGGCGATGACCGCTACCCATGAAGTGAGGGTTTGGAGTTGGATCGGTTGATCGCCGCAACAGGGCTCTGGCAGCGCCGATTGCCAAAGCCGCGCATCGAACTTCAGGATGTGCGGAATCGTGGGATCGCTGTAGTGCAAGGCCCCGATCGGTCCCTGGTTGCCGTGATTGGCGATGGCCGAAAATCAAAGATAAGGCAGGCCGCCGCGAACCGGGTTGGTCTTCAGGGCCAACACGAGGTGGGCTCTCCAGTACGTATCGCCGGGAAAGTTGTCGTTGCCATGGAGCGTCGTGAATCCCATGATTCCGCTGCCCGGCAGGGACCTTGGAAGCGACGCGTCCGGTGGCCCGGAATTCCCGACGACGTCGTTTGGCTCATTGTTTAAAATCACCGTCCACCAGTGAGTCGGACACGTGAAGCCCGGCACGCACGACGCGGGATAGTTCTGGCTCCAAAAATTCGACTGCGGATAGACAGTGGGCAGTGTCGGGCACGGATCCTGCCCGAAATGGCAGCCGCTGACTTGAAGGGGATAGGCCGCGGTTCCTTCCAGCGGAGACGGAAGATCGGTTCTCACGACGGGAGTTTGAACAAATCCCTGATCGCCAAACCCATAGCCAAATGAATCGGTCGCAATCATCGCTGCCAAAAGAAACAGGCAGGCATTGGTGCGGACTTTGATGATGCTCATGGGCGACTTCCTCGATACTGTCGGCGCAGTGCCGATCGCTTTGCCGCAGAAAAATGCGCCAGGCTGAATCAGGTCATTCCTGCGCTCGTCATGCTTGTCTGAAACGTCGGTGCATCGGAATTGGCGACGGAGCCAGGTCGATGTCCGGCCGGATGGACAGCCTGTCCGAAGATTGAAGCAGCCCGCCTATCGTCGACGATTATTCACAAATGATCTTGTCGGCCGCAGTCGCCGATCCGACCGCATGCGTTGGGTGGCCGAATCCGTGATCGGATCAGCCTGACGGCAGTGTATGTGTTCTTGCCCACGGCAACCGGGCAAGCCGGACTGCAGGTGAGGTGCCCAGTGAGCAGGGCCGCGGTTCAGCATGTCGTGAGCATTGGCACGCGATCGGTCTGCCCATCGGCACGACGTGCAGGAACGCGCCGCCGCGCTAGCGCCGCGCGCTCGCTGTGTCCAATTCCTTCACGCTCTCGATGTACTGCGGCATCCAGTTCTTCGGCACGCCGAAGCCGTGGCCGACCTTCGGCAGCATCACGGCCCTGGAATCCTTCTGGCCGGCGGCGAACTCGGCGGCGAATTTCGGATCGCAGACCTGGTCGGCTTCGCCCTGCAGGATGCGCCACGGCACGTCGACCGTTTCGCGCTTGTCGAACATCCAGGTCGGCGGCGTCTGCTGCCAATGCTGGGTCAACCCGCCGCTGCCGGGGCAGAACGGTTTGTGGATCAGCAGGTCCGGGCAGAAACCGAGGCTGATACCGCCGCCGAAGCGATGGCCGGCGTCCG
This sequence comes from Dokdonella sp., assembly GCA_040005635.1. Classification (GTDB taxonomy): domain Bacteria; phylum Pseudomonadota; class Gammaproteobacteria; order Xanthomonadales; family Rhodanobacteraceae; genus Dokdonella_A. The sequence continues at coordinate 24,673 of JBDTYM010000044.1, forward strand.
CGGCGAGCGCGGTGTAGGTGATCGTCGCGCCGGAGGAATAGCCGATGATGACCGGGCGCGTATCCAGCGGCAGACCGAGCTGGCGTACCAGGTCGTTACCGAGCTTGGCCAGCACGCCATCGGCGTCGCTGCAGGCAGCATTGCCGGCGTCGAGCGATTTCAGGAATTGCGGCGTGCTGAAGCCGGCCACCCAATAGCCGAGCGTGACGGCCTGGTGGGCCATGTCGGTCACGCCGAGATTCCAGCCGCCGTCGCCGGAGGCGAACAGCACGAGGCCACGCGCGTGGTCTTTCGGCTTGTACAGCGCCACCTCACCGAAGCCGCCGACGTTGATCCAGCGGTCGACCTGCGGGTCGCGCGGTGGCGGTGCCTTGTGCGCTCTCGGTTTGGCCGCCTTGGTCGCGGCAGCGGGCGCTGTGTGTGGCGCGGGCAAGTCAGCAGCGGCGAAGGAGAGCGGCGAAACGCAGAGTGCGAACAGTGTGATAGCGATGAAGCGAATGGAGCGGATCAAGCGGGAAGTCCTGCGAAGTTTCGCGCACGCTAGCGGATGTCGGCGCAGCTGTCACGCCGGCGTGGACGAACATCGCGCGCGCGATTCGATGCTCGCGTCCAAGCTGCTCCATCAACGCGGTGGATTTACTTCGTCAGCCTGATGTCGCGCGAGGTCGTCGGCGTGCAGTTCGAACCACATCGCATTGAGGATCGCGAACGCGCAGGCCAAGCCGAGGCCGAGTATCCAGCTGAAATACCACATTGAATATCTCCTCCTCAGTACATGCCGTGCGTCTGTTTGATGTGCTCGAGCGTCACGCGTCCGCGCAGGACATGATAGACCCAGCTCGTGTAGGCGAGGATCAGCGGCAGGAAGATCACTGTTGCGAGCAGCATCAGGCCGAGCGTGGTCTTGCTGCTCGACGCGTCCCACAAGGTCAGGCTGCTGCGCGGGTCCAGGTTCGACGGCATCAGGAACGGGAACAAGGCGAAGCCGGCCGAAAAGATCACGCCCGCGACCGTACACGCGCTCGCAATGAACGCCGTGCCGTGGCGCCCGCGAGTCGCCAGCAGCGGCACCAGCACAGCGGCGAGAATCGCGAGGGCGGCGGCGACGCAGGCCCACACTCCGAGCGGCCCGGCCAGCCAGCTGGCGGTCGCGGCGACTTGTTTGGTCAGCGGATTGGACGGAGCGTCGACGATCGCGTGTCCGACGATCGCATAGCCGCGCACGCCGAACGCGAGCCACGCGCCCGCGATCGCATACAGCACCACGAATGCCGCAGCGAAGACACGCAGCAGACGCTCGGCACGCCGCGCGATGAGGTTGTCGGCCTTGAGCGCCGCCCAGGCGGAGCCGTGCATCAGGATCAGCGCTACGCAGACCAGACCGGTCAGCAGCGGGAACGGTCGCAGCAAGCCGATCAGGCCGCCTTCGTAGGTCATGCGCAGGCTTTCGTCGTAGCGGAACGGCACGCCGAGGAACAAGTTGCCGAACGCGACGCCGAAGATCAGCGTCGGCACCAATCCGCTGACCGTCAATATCCAGTCCCAGCCTTCGCGCCAGCGCGGGCTGACCAGTTTGTTGCGGAAATTGAAGCCGACCGGGCGCACGATGAAAGCGAGCAGCACCAGCAGGATTGCGAAGTAGAAGCCCGAGAACGATGCGGCGTAGAGCAGCGGCCACGCCGCGAACACCGCACCGGCGCCGAGGATCAGCCAGACCTGGTTACCCTCCCAGGTCGGCTCGATCGTCTCGAGCAGGGCGCGTCGCTCATCGTCGTCGTGCGCAAGCACGCGTAGCAGCGCGGCGATGCCGAGGTCGAATCCGTCCATGATTGCAAAGCCGGCCAGCAGCACGCCGAGCAGCAGCCACCAGATCACGCGGAGTGTTTCGTAGTCGAACATGGCATTGGGTTCCCGTTCGTGAAGTTCGGTCGGCGGCTTGCTGGGCTTCAGGCCCTCCCCCTCAAGGGGGTGAAGAGGCGCGTTCGCGGACCACCGGTCCGCGTGTCGATGAACGCCCGAAGGCGGTGCCTGAGGGCCGGGCTGGCTGGCTGGGGATGGGGTCGGCCACGCGCGCTGCGCTCTGACCGCAAGACGAACACAACGGGATCCCGACATTCACCGGGATGCTGAAGGCGTGCAGGCGGCTCATGCCGGCGCGCTCGCCACCGCATGCGCCGGCTCCGGCGCGGGCGGCCACATGCCCAGCCCATCCGGTCCCTTGCGCGCGTACTTCAGCATCAGCATCGCGTCGACGATCGCGAGCGCGGTATAAAAGATCACGAAGCCGGCGAGGCTGGTGGCGACTTGCACCGCAGAAACCGACGATACGCCGAGTGCGGTCGGCAGGACGCCTTCGATCGCCCAGGGCTGGCGACCATGTTCGGCGACGATCCAGCCGAGCTCGATCGCGAGCCAGGGCAGCGGCAGGCTGAATAGCGCGGCCTTCAGGTACCAGCGATGGCGGTCGAGCTGGCGCGTTGCGGAAAGCCAGAACGAGAATCCGAACAGCGCAATGAACCACAGACCGCAACCGACCATCAGGCGGAACGACCAGAACAGCACCGGCACGTTCGGAATCGTGCTGTCGGCGGCTTTCTGGATATCGGCGGCTGTGGCTTTTGACGGATCGTCGAGCACGCGCTTGAGCAGCAGCGCATAGCCGAGGTCCTGCTTGTGCGCCTCGAACTCGTTGCGTGCCTGCGCATCGTCGCGGTTCGCGTGCAACGCCTGCATCGCGCTATACGCTTTCATGCCGCTCTCGATGCGGCGACGCGCATCGGCCACCAGTTCCTTGATACCGGGCAGCACGCCGTCGAGCGAGCGCGTACCGATGATGCCCATCACCCATGGGATGTGGATCGCGAAGTGTGTCGTGCGCTCGGCGACGTCGGGGAAGCCGACCAGCGTGAAGGAGGCCGGTGCCGGCTCGGTCTCCCACATCGCCTCGATGCCGGCGAGTTTCATCTTCTGGTTTTCCGACACCGTGTAGCCGGATTCATCGCCGAGCACGACCACGCTGAGCGCGGCGGCGAGGCCGAAACTTGCCGCGACCGTCATCGAGCGTTTGGCGAACTCGACGTTGCGCCCACGCAGTAGGTACCACGCGCTGATCGAGAGCACGAACATCGAGCCGAGCACGTAGCCGGCACTGACCGTGTGCACGAACTTCGATTGCGCGACCGGATTGAAGATGACTTCGCTGAAGTTCGTCACCTCCATGCGCATCGTGTCGAGGTTGAATTCGCTGCCGATCGGATTCTGCATCCAGGCGTTCGCGATCAGGATCCACAACGCCGACAAGTTCGTGCCGATCGCGAGCAGGAAGGTCACGATCAGGTGTTTGACGCGCGTGAGCTTGTCCCAGCCGAAGAAGAACAGGCCGACGAACGTCGCTTCGAGGAAGAACGCCATCAGCCCCTCGATCGCCAGCGGTGTGCCGAAGATGTCGCCGACGTAGTGCGAGTAGTAGGCCCAGTTGGTGCCGAACTGGAATTCCATGGTGACGCCGGTCGCGACACCCATCGCGAAGTTGATGCCGAACAGCACGCCCCAGAACTGGGTCATGCGTTTCCATATCTCGCGCCCGGTCATCACGTAGACCGCTTCCATGATCGCGAGCATCCACGACAGGCCAAGCGTCAGCGGCACGAACAGGAAGTGATACAGCGCGGTCAGCGCGAATTGCAGGCGCGACAGGGCGACGACGGTTTCATCGATCATGCGGGGCCTCGGCGGCAGGAGCGAGCAGGTGCTGCTGGATCGCAGCGGGTGCGGTGTCGGCGCGCGGTTGCGGGCGGATGCAAATCACCCAGAGCAGGGTCAACAGGATCAGCTTCGCAACGATGATCGCCGCGAATTCGAAGCCGAAGCGCCGGCCACTGCGACCACGAAACCAAGAGGACGGAACTCGCTGCATCGGGAAGTCCAGGCTGGCCACACAAAGTGTACGCGTTCGCGGCGCCCGGGGTGCGTGGTTGCTTGTCGCAATCGGCCGCAGCCCACCTTAACAGCGAAAGGTCGGGGCGCGGATCTGCCGCGGCACGAGCTGGGCTGGACCGGGTCTGTGGCCGGGGGAGCGGCTGCCGGCGCTCGTTGGACGTCGCGGATTCGCCGATCAGGCGTCGTCCTGAGCGACGTCGTAGTACTCGAAGATCAAATGGATGCGCGCCGTCGTGCCTTCGTTCTTCACCGCATGGCGACCCAGATTGTTCACTTCATACGCCTGTCCGACTTCGAGGTGATATTCGTCGGGGTCGACGAAGAAGGACACCTGCGGATTGGTCTGGATCGGGATATGGATCTTGTGTGGCCAGCGCGCCGCGGGATTCGCGTCCACATGCGCATGGATGATTCCGCCTGGCGCCATCCTGGCCAGCATGATGCGCGGGAACGCACCGTGGGCGTAGGCATAGGGCGCCACCGCCTGTGCCAGCAGTGGCTCGATGCGGGCCTTCCACTCCTGCCACAGCGGAGTTTCGTAGGATTGGCGCCAGTCCTCGAAGCTGGACACGAATCGGAACACGATGTGCTGCGTGCGGTCGAGCGCGCCGAACTTGTTCGGCTTGGTTGCGTTTTCACGCTCCCATAGGTCATCGGGGATCGCCAGGATGTCGTCGCCGACATCGCCGAGACGGACCGGACCGAGGAATCGGACGCTCTTCGTCTTGCGCGGATTAGCTTGCATGGCGTTCGAAAGAGTAGTTGAACAAGGCGAGGTCGACCTGGTACTGCTCGGCGACCAGAGCGATCAGCTCGTCGTCATAGTACGACCCGTAGGGATTGTGCGATGACGCGTTCACCTGTTCCAGCGTCGTCGTGGCGACGCCGATTCGTGCGCACACCGCGTCATAGGATGACTGCATCTGTTCGGTCCGACCGACGAAGTCGACCAGCAGGCGGCCGTCGGAATCGGCGAGGAACTCGTGCTGGGGCCGGTACAGAATACGTTCGAGCGGGCGCAGTTCCTTGATGACGTATTTCATGAAGGCGAGCGGTGCGCGTTCGAAGTGGCCGGTATCCCGGCTCACGAATGCGCAATAGGAGACGAAGCGGTCGAACGGATTGCGCACGAAGGCGAACTTGAAATAGTCGCCGAACATCCGCTCGCCCAGCACGGGTTTGATCTGCGCGGCACTGATGTGACCGTGCGTGATGTGTTCGAACTCGGGAAACGGAAACCGCTTGCGTTCGAACAGCCCCACCTGCTCGAGGTCCTCCGGCCCCAGCATCGCGCGCAGCGCCCGTCGGACCGAATGGGTGCCGGTCTTGGGTACGGCGAAGAATATGAAACGGCGCTCATGCGAGATGATCAACGCGCCTTCCCTTCCGACTCGGCCACAACTGCGAACGCATTGCGGGTCAGATTCTCCGGAGCGGCTTCGGTGCACACCACATCGTCCTCGATGCGGATGCCGCCGTACTTGCGGAACGCGTCGACTCTGGCCCAGTCGACTTCGCGCGCGACCGGCTTGTTCTTCAGTTGCGCCAGCAGCAGGTCGATGAAATACAGTCCCGGCTCGATCGTGACGACCATCCCGGGCTCCAGCGCGCGCGTCATGCGCAGGTAGGGATGACCGGCTGGACGCGCGATGGTGCCGCCATCGTCGCTGGCCTGGAAGCCGGCGACATCGTGTACCTGCAGGCCGATCGGATGTCCGAGGCCATGCGGGAAGAACGCGGCGGACAGGCCTGATTCGACCGCGCCCTCGGCGCTCGTGCGGATGAAGCCATACTCGCGCAGAATCCCCGCGAGCACATGGTGCGCATGGATATGCAGTTCCGGATAACTCTGCCCCGCACGTACCTTTGCGACGAAGCCTTGCTGGGCTGCATCGACTGCATCGATCAGGACCTGGAACTCGCCCGCCTCGACGCTCGCGTGGGTCCGCGTGATGTCGCTTGCGTAGCCATGAAAACTGGCGCCGGCATCGATCAGGAACGAACGCACCTGCGCGGGAGCGGCATGGCCGAGCTCGGTGTAGTGCAGCACTGCGCCGTGTTCGTTCAGCGCGATGATGTTGCCGTAGGGCAGTTCGTTGTCGGTCTGACGCGCCGCGGCGAGATACGCGATATGGATGCCGAGTTCCGACTCGCCGGCGCGGAACGCGCGTTCGGCAGCGCCGTGCGCGCGCGCGCCGATTTTGCTGGCGACACGCATCATCGCCAACTCGTACGGCGTCTTGTAGCTGCGCTGATAGTGCAGGTAGTTCAGCACGTCGATGGGATTGTTCGGCGCGAAGCCGTCGAGGGCGGCTGTCGCCTCGCCGATGATGGCGCAGCGCGCGGCATCGTTGGGCAGTAGCGCGCGCGCTTCCTTCGCTTCGCGGATGATCGCGATATCGAAGTGATCGACCCAGTAGCCGGCCGGCGCTTCCGGTACGACATGCCAGTAGTCGTGAGGTTGCAGATAAATCAGCTTCGGCCTGCGTCCGGGCGTATGCACCAGCCAGCTGCCTGGCGCCTTGGTGACGGGCAGCCAGTGCTTGAAATGCGGATTCACCGCGAACGGATACGGCCGGTCATCCAGGAACTGATAGGCCGGTTGTCCGGCGGCGATGACCAGATGATCGTAGCTGCCGCGCAGCAACGCCTTGTCGGCACGAGCGATCAGTCTGGCGAGGTGCTCGGCATACAGCGGATGCAGGTCGGGATGCTGGGTGTCCATGCGCAATCCTTTGGTCGTCCCGCGATTGTGCTCCGGCCGCCGCGTTCGTAAAAGCCGTGGCGCAGTGTCTGCATCGCGCGACATCCGTCGCCGCGTTCAGTTGTGGCGGTCGACCGCTGCGCCGTCGAAGCCATCCGCGAAGATCGAATCCCATGGCGCCAGCACGCTCGCTGCCGTCGAACGCATGAACGTCGGGCTGACCGCCTCGATCTCGATCGTCGATGCGGCCTCGTTGCCGTCGCGCGTCAGCTGGTCGACGAAGTACGCGGTGTTCGGCGTGCCGCCAAGCCAGCTCGCGCTGCCATCTGCGTGCCGCTGCAGCACGTTGTAGGAATTGACCGGATCGGTCGAAGCGGTCCATTGCAGGCGCAGCGTCGCGCTGTCCGGCGCGGTTTCATTCTTGCTGACCAGCAGCACGTCGCCGGGCGGCGCCGGAATCGGTGGCGGCGACGCGTACACGCCGAGGCGACCGATATGCATCGTGTACGCCAGCGACGCGGCAGCGGGGCTCACGCGCAGCGAGATCGCCGCCAGCGTGCGTCCGGCGTAGGCCGAAAGCTCGAACGTCAGAAGATTCCAGCCCGTGCGCGTCGCGTCGCCGACATCGAGATACTCGACGGTGGCTGGCGCGTCCACAAAGGTAAGCCCGACTTGCAGATGCGTCGCACCGCGGACTTCCCCCGGATCGTAGGCGATGACGAAGATGCTGTTCGCCTCGATCGCGAGCTGGGTCTCGTACAGCGTGATGTCGTTGACCGCATCCAGCGTACCGGACAGCTTCAGCGATGTACCGCCCCAATACGCATCGCTCCAGTCCATCGCCGGCGCGAGCCGGCTGCCCGTGCTGCGTACGATCCAGCGCCAGGTCGGCAGTACGTCCTGCAGGCTGAGGTTGTTCCATTCCGACGTGGATAGCGCGGCGCCGTCGATCGCATACAGGCTGCCCTGGCCGGTGTTGAAGTTCGTCACGAACGGCAGCGCGGAAATTGGCGATGTCGCCGGGATGTAGTTCGCCATGCCCTTCCACGCAGCGCTCGTCGTCGTGTTGCTCGGATCGCCCGTCGCACCAACCCACATGCGATTGTCGCGCGTGTAGAAATTGGCGACGCTGCTGGAAGAAGTGAATGTCCACTCGGGGCGATACAGGCCGAGCGAGGCTACGTGCGGCGAGCCTTCCGGAAACAGGCCGTTCCAGTTGACCGATGTGTTGTAGCCGTTCGACTGCACGTCGGCGCCGGCGTACAGCTCGTACGGGCTGCGACCAAGGCTGGTCGCGAGCGCGGCGGAACTGGCGAGACCGCTGCTCGACCAATTGAAGTTCAGGAACATGTCATTGGAGATGACGTTGCTGCCGTCCTCGAAGAACATCTGGTTCTGCGCGTTCAAGGCGTTCTGGTAGGCGATTGCGCCACTCTGCGTCATTGCGTCGTACCAGACGATGCGAAGACTGGAGTTTGCCTGGAAATATTCGAGCATGGCCTGCATGTCGGTGGCGAGCGTGGCGTCGCCGCCCGAGGTTTCCTGATTGATGAACCAGCCGTCGAATCCGTAGTACTCGGCCGCCTGGATCATCTTGTCGGCGACCGGGAAGGTGTCGCCGTCGCGCTGCACGAAGTCGTGCGCCCACTGGATCTGGCCGCCGAACGCATTCGGTGGCAGATACACGTTGCCGAGCACCGGCACGCCGTTGCGATGTGCCGCATCGATGACGGTCGGATTGGGCGCGAGGATCAGCCCTTCGCCGGCCGAGCCGCCCCAGAACACCAGATAATCGATGTACTGCCAGTAGTTCAGCGCGTAGTAGTCCATCGTCGCCGTGCCCTGCGACGGGTTGAACGACGTCGGCGCGAAGGCGACCAGAGCGGTCACGCGGCCCTGATCGGCCTGCGCATGCGGATTGACGTTGAACGCGGGGTCGGCGAAACGCGGCAGCAGTGGAATACTGGCGCGGTTGTACGGCGCATCCGGATCGGTGGCCGGATCCCAGGTCAGCAGCGTGTCCGGAAACCAGTAGCCGACGTAAGGCTGCCCCGGCAGCGTCTGCGCCGGCAGCAGCGGAGCGCTCACGGCAGTCGCAAGCGACACGATCCAACGCCACGGCCGGACGGACATTGTGGAATCCTCGGGAGGCAGCCGCGTTGCGCGGCGGGCGAGCCTGCCGATCTTATGATTCGCTGTTGCGCTGTCGCAAGCTCAATTTGGGCAAAAGGAGACGCCGTATGCACGCAGCCCCACACGAGGGGCTGCGTGGCAGGTCGCCGATCGTCAGTCGCGCCGTGTTTGCGCCGGCGGGAATTCGCGCCGCAGCCAGTCGTCGAGCATGCGCTTCTCGAAACGCAGAGGATCCTGCTGGCTCAGCGTGCCGCGGTTGAGAAAGGACAAGTCGCGCAGTTTGCGATCGCCCTCGCGCAGTGTCGTGCCGTTCGCATCGGTCAGTTTGAACTGCAGATCGATCATCGGTGGATAGATGTCCGTTACGACGCGGATGTCGTCCCACTGCGGGCCGCGCCAGGGCTCGTAGCTGCCTGCGCGCCTTACGTCGGTGAAGGTCACGTCCAGATGCTGGCCCGGCGCAAGCAGGCGGTCGGCGCGCCGCTTCAGATGTTTGCTGAGATCGCCCAGCCATTCCTGCGGCGGCGTGCGACCTATCGAGGGGCCCGGGGCTTCGCGCACGTCAGCGAAGTTGTCGGGGTTGGTCCAATTCACCTCGACGCGGGAAGCTTGCCCGGCCGGTTCCGGGGTCGCCGATGCGCTGACAGCGGCCAGCGCGAGCATCGCGCCCGCCAACCATACCGATCCGATCCGATTCTTCGACCTGCTCATACCCTACCTCTCACGGAATTCTGCGCCGCACACAGGGCGAAACGTCGTGACGTTTCGGCGGCATTCAACAGGACGGCGCAGCGCAGCCGAACGTCGCCGTGCGCTGGCCGCGCCGGGGCGAACATGGTTGAATGGCGCCCTGAAGCGGGGGTGTCCGGAAAATCCGGGCTGAGAGAAACCCTTCGAACCTGATCCGGCTGACCCCGGCGTAGGGAAGCTTCGATGCCGTGCGTTGTGCCGGTATTCGATGCCCTCGCCGGTTTTAAACGAGGACATACCGATGAACGCGTTGCCCGCCGCGCTGCTGCGCGAAACCGCCGAACTTTCCGAAACCGTGACGCGGCCGATTCCCGGCTCGCGCAAGATCCATGTGCAAGGTTCGCGTGAGGACATCCGTGTGCCGATGCGCGAAGTCGTGCTCGACGATACCCCGTCGACGTTCGGCGTCGAGAAGAACGCGCCATTCGCGGTGTACGACACCTCCGGGGCGTATACCGATCCGTCGTATCGCGTCGATCTTGCGGCAGGATTGCCGGCGTTGCGCGCGCGCTGGATCGCCGAACGCGGCGACACCGAACAGCTTGCCGATTTCAGCTCCCCGTTCACGCGCCGCCATGCGTCGGCACCGCAGCTGGCCGATGTGCGTTTTCCGGTCATCCCGAAGCCGCGTCGTGCGATCTCGGGGCGCAACGTGACCCAGATGCATTACGCGCGCCAGGGCATCATCACACCGGAAATGGAATACATCGCGATCCGCGAGAACCAGCGCATGGAAGCACTGACCGATCCGGCACTGCGCAAGCAACATGAAGGGCACAGCTTCGGCGCGTCGATTCCGCGTGTGATGACGCCCGAATTCATCCGCGACGAGGTCGCGCGCGGCCGCGCCATCATTCCGAACAACATCAATCACCCGGAGTCGGAGCCGATGATCATCGGCCGCAACTTCCTGGTGA
>JBDTYM010000045.1:0-33661 GCA_040005635.1 Dokdonella sp.
GCGTTCGCTGGCGCCATCGGCGCCCACCCGCACCACATAACTGCCGTCGGCGCGCACGACCAACGCATCGCGTGGCACCGCCATCGTCTGTGCCACTTCGCGTTCGGGCAACGCGACCTCGATCGCACTGCCGACCAGCAGCGGCGTGTCCTTCAGAGCGATGCGCAGCTCGAACTGGCGTGAGCGCTCCTCTCCGACTGGAACGACGGCGCGCACGCGCGCCTTCGCCTGCCGCTCGCCGCTGCGCACGGCGAGCTCCATCTCGGGCCGCACCGTCGCGGCAAGAGCGAGCGGTGCCTGCACGCGCACTTCGAGATTCGAGGTATCGACCAGGTGCGCGATCGCGGCGCCGGTCGCGACGAATTCGCCGCGCTGTGCGAGGCGTTCGCTGACCACACCCGGAAACGGTGCACGCACTTCGGTCTGTTCCAACTCGTACTGAACCGTGCGCACGCGTGCTTCGGCCTGGCGCAGTTGCGCGCTGTACTGCGTTGCCTGCGCGCGCGCCTCGTCGACCTGGTTGGCGGCGATGCTCTTGCTCTCGACCAGCTTTTCTAGGCGTGTCGCCTGACGCTCAGCGAGTTCGCGTTGCGCCTTGATGCGCTCGACCTCGCTGCGCGCGTCCTCGAGGTGCAGCCGGATCGCCTGGTCCTCGAGCTTGGCGATGCGATCGCCGGTCTTCAGGCGCGTACCGACCTCGGCCACGAACTCGAGTCGGCCGGCTGCGCTGGTGGCGAGCTTGGCATCGTCGCGGCTGACCACGCTGCCGGGAACCCAGCGCAGCGGCGCGATGCGTGCGAGATCGGCCTTGGCGACCTCGACGATCGGCGCCGGCGCCGTCGTCTGCGCGAACGCCGCGCCCGTGGATGCGACAGCGGCCAGTGCGATCGCACTCGTCAACGTGAGCTTGTGGAGCAGACAGGAACGCGACATGGAGAACTCCGCTGGAATTGAACGTTCAAGCCGCGCGCGGCATCGCAGTGCGCTCGTCCGACGCCGGCACGATGGCCTTTGCCGATTGCCGCGTGGTCAGGCGCATCAGGCTCGGCAGCAGCAACAGCGAGAACACCATCGCGACGACGACACCGCCGACATTCACGGCGGCCAGACCGCGATAGATCACGCTGCCGGGGCCGGGATTGATCGCCATCGGCAATGCGCCGAGCGCGCCGGTCAAGGTGCTGGCGAGGATCGCGCGCAATCGCTGGTTGAGCGCCTGGCGAATCGACTCCTCCAGGCTGCAGCCATGGTTTTGTGCATCGCGCGTGCGATCGACCAGCAGGATAGCGTGGTTGACGATGACGCCGACCATCATGATGAAGCCGATCATCGTCAGCAGGTCGAGCGGCTGGAACGCGACGAACCCGAGCACGCGCAAGCCGAGCACGCCGCCGACCAGGGCGACCGGTACGGTCAGCACGACGACCAGCGCATCGCGCAACGAGCGGAACATCGCGGTCATCAGCAGGAACAGCACGAGCAAGGCGAGCACGAAATTTTTGGCCATCGTCGCGACCGTCGCCTGCAGGCGGTCCGCGCTGCCGGCAAGCCGGATGTTGGCATCGGCCGGCAGCTTTGCCTTCAACGCCGGTACGACTTCATTCTGGATCGTGGCGAGCGCGTCCTCGAGCGACAGCGTCTGCGGCGGATCCATCGTCAGCGTGACGGTGCGGCGATGATCGAGGCGGCGAATCTGGCCCGGGCCGAGCGCCGTCTCCAGCTTGATCACGTCACCGAGCGGAACCACCTGACCGCTCGGCGTCACCAACGGCGCCTCGGCCAGCGCTTCGGCCGTCTCGCGGCGGTCCGCGCGCAGGATGATCGGCAGGCGGTTCTGGCCGTCGAAGTATTCGCCGAGCCAGGCGCCATCGCCGAGCGAACGCACGACCGTGCCGACCGCGGCGCGATCCCAGCCCGCCTCGGCGATGCGGCGGTCATCCGGAATCGCATGCAGTTCGAGCGAGTTCTGATCGGTGTTCGGATTCGCCTGCACATTCGCGCCGGGGAACTTCGCTTCGAGCAGCTGGCGACCTTCTTCGGCGACACGATTGAGCGCTTCGGTATCGTCGCTCTGCAGATGGATCGCGACCGAGCGCGCCGAGCCGCCGACGCCGCCGAACAGCTCGCCTTCGTTGGCGAACGCACGCGTGTCGGGGAAGCCCTTGGTGATTTCCTCGCGCATGATGCGTTCGAGGTCGCCGATGCGCTTCTCGTCGACCACGCGCGCGCCGATGGTGCCGCCGCCGGGCCACAGCCACAGGTAGTAATTCTTCAGCGCCGGCTGTTTCTCGCCCTTCATGTACGGCTGCAGACGTTCGATCAGCTTGCTGCCGATCTCGCGGTTGACGACTTCCGGGCTCATCCCGGGTGGGAAGCTGAAGGACGCATCGATCGCCGCGCGCTTGACCGGCGGCAGGTAGTCGAGCTTGGGCAGGAAATACCAGCTTGCCGCCAGCGGCAGTACCAGCAGGGTGAGCACCCAGCCAATCTGTTTTGGACGGCTATCCGTCCATCTCAGAATGCGTTCGGTGACTTTCGGCCAGCCGTCGCCGTAGCCCGACTTCAGCTTCTTCGCTTTCAACCAGCCGCCGGCAGCCGCTGGCAGAACGGTAACCGCGACGAGGATCGACAATGCGACCGCGATCGAGATCGTCAGCGCAAGGTCGGCGAAGATCTGTCCCTCGACATCGCGCAGGAACAGCACCGGCAGGAAGACCGCGATCGTCGTGATCGTCGATGCGACCAGTGCCGGAACGACCTGCTGGGTGCCCTCGCGCGCCGCTTCGGCCGGCGTCATGCCGGCTTCCTTCAGCCGGATGATATTGCCAGAGACGACGATCGCGCCCTCGACGACCATGCCGACCGCGAACGCGAGTCCGGCCAGCGAGATCACGTTGAGGCTGCGTCCGGCGAGGTCGAGCGCGCCGAACGTCGCCAGCAGGCAGATTGGAATCGCACTCGCGATCAGCAGCGTCGCGCGCCAGTCGCGCATGAACCACCACACGCAGAGCAGTGCGAGCAGGGCGCCGACGACCAGATTTTCGCTGAGCAGGTTCACCGCGCGGTGAATGAACAATGCCGCGTCGAAGCTCTGCTCGATGCCGAGGCCTTTCGCCTTCAGCGTGCCGCTGCGCAAGTCGTCGACGACTTTCTTGACCTGCTCCAGTGTGCCGAGCACGTTGGCGCCGGGGGCGCGCAGCACATTCAGGCCAATGGCCGGGTTGCCGTTCTGGTAGACGAAGAACTGCTGCTCCGGCGGCTTCATCTCGATCGCGGCGACGTCGCCGAGTTTGACCGGGCGACCGTCACGCCAGGCGAGTACGAGTTCGCCCAGATCCTGCGGCTTGTAGCGTCCAGTGAAGCGCAGCGTGTATTGCTGGCGTCCGAGTCCGATTTGACCGGCGGAGACATCGGTCGCACGTGCGGCCTTTGCGGCGATATCGGGAATGCCGACACCGAGCGCCGCAGCCTTCGCCAGGTCGACTGTGATGCGCACGTCATTGGGCGGTCCCGCGTTGACATTGACCGCGGCGACACCGGGCACCGCTTCGATGCGCGGTTTGACGACGTCCTCGATGTAGTGCCGGTAGTTCTCGATCGGCCCCGCGGTGCCCGGCAGCAACTGCACGAAGAACCACGACAAGGATTGATTCGCGTCGTTGCCGCCACCGCCAAGCTGGATGATTGGCCGATCCGCGTCCTGCGGCTGCGAACGCACGCGGTTCATGCGACCGATCACGTCGACCAGGGCCGATTTCATGTCGGTGCCGATCGCGAACGTCAGATTGATGAAGCTGCCGCCGGTGTTGGCGTTGCCTTCGATCTCCTCGACGCCCGGCAGCCCTTGCAGCACCTGTTCCTGCGGCTCCAGCAACTCCGCTTCGGTTTCCTCCGGTGACGCGGCGCGCCAGCCGGTGAAAATCGTGATGTTCGGCCGATCGATGTCCGGAAACAGCTGCAGCGGCAATTTCGTCAGGCTGAGTCCGCCGAACAGGCAGATCAGCAGCACGACGACGCCGACAGCAATCGGGTTGCGGATCGAAGCATTGATCAGACGCACGGCCTTCCTCCCGGTTCAGCGCCATCTTCGGCCGCTCACTGGCCGTGTGAGATGAGGCAGGAGTCATGAAGGTTGCGTCGATTGCGGCGGAACGTTCCGTCGCAGCGCCGAAGCGTGCAACGCGGCGGCGTGGTGACGGATCGTCGTGGGCCTGCTGCACCGAGTCCGCCGGTCGCTGACTGCTTTCGAAACCGTGCGTCGCTGCTCCTCTGGACGTCATTCCCGCGAAAGCGGGAATCCATCTGGACGTCGGAACCAAAATGGATTCGCGCATCCGCGGGAATGGCGACGTCGGATGCGAGTGCCCACGTTCGCGCGAGGACGCCGTATGCTGCGGATACCCAAAAGCAAGGCCGCCGGGAACGGCCAGCGTGCGCTCAATGCAACAGCCGCACCTTGTCCTTGTAGCTGCGCGACAACTTCAACTGCTGGCCACCGTCGAGGATCAGGAAGTACTCGCCGTTGAGATGCGAACGCAGCTCCTTGACGCGCGCGACGTTGACGATGGTCGAGCGATGGATGCGCTGGAAGCGGCGCGGGTCGAGGCGACCTTCGAGTTCGCGCATGGTCGCGCGCAGCACATGCGTCTCTGCCGGCGTGTGCACGCACATGTAGTCGCCGGCCGCGTCGATCCACAGGATGTCGTTCAGCGGCACGCGCAGGATGCGGCCGGCGTCCTTGATGGAGAGGCGGTCGTCGGCGGGAGGGCCGCCATCGGCCTCGTGCAAAGCCTGGTCCAGCGTCAGCTCGGGCCGGCCCGAGACACTGCCGAGCAGTTGCAGAAGACGTGCACAGTGATCGTCGGCGTCGCGTGCGGCAAGTCCGCGCCGCGCGCGTTCGACCGCGGCATCGAGGCGCTCGTCGTCGATCGGCTTCAACAGATAGTCGAGCGCGTTCGCCTCGAACGCCTTCATCGCGTACTGGTCGTAGGCGGTCACGAAGATCGTCAGCGGCAACTGCGGCGCCGGAACCGCGCGCAGCAGCTCGAAGCCATCCACGCCGGGCATCTGCACATCGAGGAACATCAACGCCGGCTGATGCTCGGAGATCGCGAAGAACGCCTCGCGGCCATTTCCAGCCTCGGCCACGATCTCGATGTCGGCATGCCGCGCCAGACGCAGCACCAGGCCGCGTCGCGCGAGCGGTTCGTCATCGACGATCAGCGTTCGGATCTGCATCGGATGAAGCCTCCCCAGGCAGGCGTTCGTACGGGAGTTGCAGGTGGACTTCGGTGCCATGTGGCGGCACGTTGCGTATCGTGAAACTCTGGCGTTCGCCGTACAAGACGCGCAGGCGTTCGCGCGTGTTGGTCAAGCCGACGCCATGGCCGCCACGCTTGTCAGGCAGATAGTCCAGGCTGCCGGGGCCGTCGTCACGCAGTGCGATATCGAGCGCTTCGCCCTTGACCTGGGCAACGAGCTCGAGACGGCCGCCTTCCTCGCGGCGCGAAACCGCGAATTTGACCGCGTTTTCGATCAAAGGTTGCAGGATCAGGCTCGGCACCAGTGCGACGGCCGCGTCCGGGGCGACCATGATGCCGATGCGCAGGCGGTCGCCGAAACGCAGCTGCTCGATCGCCAGATAGCGCTGGATCGCGCCGAGTTCCTGCTCCAGCGTGACTTTCTGCTCCGGGTCGCTGTCGAGCGAATAGCGCAGGAACCCCGACAGCGCACCGACCATGCCGTTGGCCTGCTCGCGCCGGCCATCGAGGATCAGGGTGGAAATCGCGTTCAGGGTATTGAACAGGAAATGCGGATTGAGCTGATAGCGCAACATGCGCAGCTGCGCCTGGTGCGCCATCGCGGTCGCTTGCAGCGCGGTTTCCTTCTCGTACTGCAGCTGGCGCGAAAGCTTCACGCCGACGTAGGCGCCGGTCCAGGCGAGCAGCAGTTCCATCCAGCCGAAGAAGTGAGAAAGATAGCCGAGCATGCTGCTCGGCGACTTGCAGTCCGCGCATCCGTAAGCGATCGCCATCGCCCAGGCGTAGCCGCCGATGATCGACTCGACCACCATCGTGAGAGCGCCCCACCCGATGCGCGCCCGTACCGGCTGGTGCCAGGTCGCCTTCAGCACGGCGCGGATGCCAAGCGTCAGCACGAACCCGCAAAAGGCATCGAACAGCGGCAACTTGTAGTAACTGAGCGGTCGCCCGTAGCCGATGTCGGTAAGGAAATTCTCGATGCCGTAGCCAAGCCAGACCGCAATCTGCAGGAACCAGAACTGGCGCGTCTGTTTCGTCATCGCGAACGTTGGCGGCATCGATGGGCAAGCGGATGACAGCGCGCATGGTAGACGGTTTCGCCCGGCATTCGCTGCGGCCGGGCGCGCGGCCACAACGTTTCAACCCGCCCAGGCGCGGGCGCGATCCCTACCGCCGCCGCCAGCAGGGGCGCCATGTCGCGAAACCTCCCTTCGCAGCGTTTAACCCATCAGGCGCTTCAGGACGAGAACCCCATGGGACTGTTCATCCACTTCGACGAGCACGAATGCCGCGCATGGATCGATGCGATGCTGGCGATGATCCGCCGACCGCCGGTCGAGCGGCTGTGGGTCGGGTAGGGCACAAACAGGAAGGCCTGCATCGCTGCAGGCCTCTGGTATGACTGGCGCCCGAAGTTGGACTCGAACCAACGACCCCCTGATTAACAGTCAAGTGCTCTAACCAGCTGAGCTATTCGGGCGAGCCGCTTATTTTCTTGGGGAACGGGGGCGGCGTCAAGCCTCGCCCGCGCCGCCGCCTTGTCCGGCTTGCTCCTGCCGCCCCTTCGGGCCGCGGCGCCCGACTTGCTGAACACAGGCCCGCCCGCGCGTTGGCGCATTCATCGTGAGGCCTGCCATGCCTTCCTAAGCTGGCCCGCACTCTTCGTCAGCACAGCGACGAGCGTCTTCGACTTCTTCATCCGGAGGATCCAACATGGGCAAGTATTTCATCGCATGGTTGCTGGGCGTGCCGGCGGGCTTGCTGCTGCTGGTGTATGTGTTCACCCACTTGTTCTGATGGGAACCCCAATGACCAATCCATGGCTTGCAAGAACAGCAGCATCCGGGGCAGCGGCGAGCGCGCAACTCGCGCAGGCGTCCGATGCATTGGCTGCGAAACTGCACGACGTTGGCCACGCGCTGGCGCGCCATGGCGAACATGGCCTCGATCTCGCCCGCACGGGCAGCGACGAAATTGCGGCCAGTCTTCGCCGTGCCGGGCGCTCAACACGTGGCCTCGTCGTCGAACGGCCCATAGAGTCGGTGTTGATCGTCGCGGCACTCGGTATCGCCATCGGATGGATTTTGCGCCTTAGTCGCGAAAAGCGAAACGACATCGAAGGACGCACGCGTGCCGCACCGGCGCGTTCACGCGGCAAGCGGACGGGCAGACGGGCCAGTACCTTGTCGGAGTGAACTCGCCCTGTGTCGGCACGACCATGCGCGATGTGAACTTCGCGCGGCACGATGCAGCGAACCTGCCCGTGTCGCGCTCGTGCTGATCCCACTTCCACCGGAGAATTCGCCATGCGATCGCAGCTTGCATTGTTTCTCGCCGTGTCACTCGGCAGCGTGTCGGCGACGGCTATCGCCGGTGAGTTCGTGCTGGACAGCCAGAGTCTCAGTACCAACGCCAACATGGCGCAGACCCAGATCTATAACCAGGGCGAATGCCGTGGCGGCAATGTGAGCCCGCAATTGAGCTGGAGCGGAGCTCCGCAGGGCACGCGCAGTTACGCGATCACGATGTTAGATCTCGATGCCAACGGTGGGCGCGGCTGGTGGCATTGGGCGTTGTTCGACATCGATGCCAAGACGACTTCGCTGTCGGCCGGCGCAGGTGATGCCAACGGCGGTCCGCTGGGCAGCGTGAGTGCGACGAACAGCTTCGGCGATCTCGGCTACAGCGGACCCTGCCCGCCGAAAGACGAAAAAATGCATCGCTACGTCGTTACCGTCTATGCGCTCGGAACCGAGCGTCTGGGTCTGGCGAAGGCCGCCGATGCCGCGGCGGTCACCCAGGCACTGCAGGGCAATGCCTTGGCCACGGCCACGCTGCAGGCGGAATACGGTCGATAGATCGTCAGGCTCTGCGTTCGGCTGCCCTCACCGGATCAACGGTTGCCACACGGAGCGCGCGTCGGCGGCGGGTCGCAGTTCGTCCGACAGGGCGTTGCGCATCCTGTCGCGCACAGTGAACAGCGGCGACATTCTTCATGTGGCGTTGCACCGCGTGATGTGAACGTCGAACCTCATCCATGCGGAGAGCCATCATGAAGAACGACGATCTGCAGGCGACTTCCGACCTGCGCAGACTGGGCGAACTGATAGAAGGCATCGAGGTTGCGATGTTGACGACACACGCCGCAGACGGCTCGATCGTGAGCCGTCCCATCCAGACCCTTCAGTTCGATGTCAACGGCGATCTGTATTTCTTCACGGCTGCGGACAGCGGCAAGGTGGAACAGCTGATCGTCAATCCAGATGTCAATCTCAGCTACGCGCATCCTTCGAAGCAGCGCTATGTCTCCGTGCGTGGACACGCCTCCGTGGAGCGCGACCACGCGAAGATTCAGGAGCTGTGGTCGCCGCTGCAAAAGCCATTCTTCCCGCGCGGCAAAGATGATCCGAGGATCGTCGTGCTGCGCATCCACGTGCGCGACGCCGCGTACTGGGAGTCGGCCGGCAATTTCATTGTGCGAGCGATCGACTTCGCGCGCGCCTATCTCAGCGAGGAGCCCTCTGACCTCGGCAAGCACGGCACGCTGCGTGGGGTCGATGAAGGTGCAGGAGAGCTTCACTCCCGCTGAATCGAGAACCCAGCTGCAGGGAAACCGTAAAGCTGCGACGGGCTATTCAAACTCGTGCCGGATAGGCATGGTGCAAGACCTTTACGAAATCGATTCCAGAGCGAGGAGCTTGAGATGAGTCCAACCCAGACACGCACGAAGACGACAGCGAAGCCGTCCACGAAGCCATCCACCGCGAAGAAAACCGTGGTGAAGGCAGCGCCGGCGAAGAAGGTGGCTCGCGCTGCCGCGGTCGACGCGCCGGCTGCGAGCAGCCCGGTCAGCCCCAAGGTTGCGGCGCGACATTTCCGCAAGGTCCTGCAGGCCAAGCAGGAGCGCGTGCGCCGAGGGCCGAACTATCCCGCGGCGAATGCGTTCACGGGTCGCCACGCGGTCGAGATCGATACCTCGCCTCTCGGTCCCGATACGCGTGCGACGGCGCCTGCCGCAGGGACGCCCGCGCCCGAAGCGCTGACCGGGTCGAACAGCACGCATGGGCGCGGCAATCAGGGCATGCGAAAACAGAAGTAAGCGCTCGGGCACTGCGGCGCGACATATCGATTTTCGCCGGCGCCCTGCGCCGCACCGGCAAAATCGGTGCGGCGGGGCTATTCTGTAGGCGGAGCTTGAAGCGTGTGAAAGGAGCATCCATGATCCGCATGACGCCATCGAAGCGGATGCTCGGGCTCGCGGCATGGCTCGCAATCTGTTTTGCTGCCGCTGCAATCGGCGGTTTCGCGTCGATCCACGCCGCCGAGTTCTATACGCAGCTTGCCTTGCCGCGCTGGGCACCTTCGCCATCGTTGTTTGGACCCGTGTGGTCATTGTTGTACGCGATGATGGGCGCCGCCGCCTGGCGGGTCTGGCGGATCGATGGATTTCGCGCGGCGCGCGCGGCGCTGTCGCTGTTCCTGATCCAGCTGGCGCTCAATGCGCTGTGGAGCTGCCTGTTCTTCGGCATGCATCGCGGCGCGCTGGCATTCGCCGACATCGTGCTGCTGTGGGTCTTGATCGTCGCGACGCTGATCGCGTTCTGGCGTCTGCATCCGCCGGCGGGCGTGTTGCTGATTCCGTATCTGCTTTGGGTGAGCTTCGCGGCGGCGCTGAATTACGCGGTTTGGCAGCTCAATCCGCAAGCTCTCGGTTGAGGCCGACTCGCAGCGACAGGTAACGGCTGCTGCGCTCTGGCGACGGGCACTACGACCTAAGAATGCGCAATGACGTCTCACTACGGTCGTGATGCTGCCTGGCTCGTCGTTGCCTGCAACTCGTGCGCTGAGAGAGCAGTACACACTCTGGCCGCCGACGCGCACGATGGCGCTTCAACAAAGGACGAACCGAGCCTGCGAAGGCTGCTGGCAGCCTTCGCAGGATTCAAACGCTGCGCAAATGCGAAGTCGTCGGCGGAGTCAGTTCTTCAGGTCCTTGGCCGAGGATTCAGCATCATCGCGGACTTTTGCCGCACGTGACCTGGTCGCTTCCATGTCAGCCTTTGCCGCATCCTTGCAGCTTCCCTGTTGCCCGGACGGCAGCGCTTCGCATTTTTCGGCGGCGACTTTGTAATCGGCGTCGGCTTTCGCTTTCGCAAGGTCGTAACGCGCCTTCGCGTCCTTCTGGAAGGCGTCGGACTGCACGCCGGCGAGATCCTTGTTCGCGGCGCGCTCGGCATTTGTTGCGTCGGCGGTTGCGGCATTGATCTTCTCGCCGGCCGCGGTGTTTGCCTTGGCGACCTCGGCTGTCGCCTGAGCCTGCGCCGCATCCAGTTTCTGCTTGGCTTCATTGACCTGTTCAGCGGCTTTCTTGCTGGCCTCGGCGACATCCTGCGCGGCCTTCTGCTGCGCCTTCGCGATATCGCGATCGGCTTCGGCCGGGGATTTGTCGGTGCAGGCGGAAAGCATTGCCGCAGTAATGAAGGCGAGCATTGCGTATCGAATAGTCATGGAATGCGTTCCCCGTCTTGCGAGCCGCGGTGCGGCGGTAGCGCGACCATAGGTTCCGGCGATTTATGGCGGATGAACGCGTCAAATTGTGCTTTGGCTGAGGTTACGCTAGCCCTGCAATGCGCTGAAATGCGGCAAGCGCAATAAAACCCGCGTATCGAGCGCACCTTAGAAAAGGCGCACGCCTCGTGCGCTGCCAACGATGAAAACGCATCGGGCCCGACTTGCGTCGGGCCCGATGGGTACTGTGCTTCAACTTTCGGGTGCGGCGCTCACGCGCGGCCACAACGTGATCAATCCTAGGGGAGGGAATGAAGCCTCGTTGCGGGAGCGAGTGTGGACATACGAACCTGAACTTGCGTCAACAAACGCGAGTTTTACGAATCGACCGCGCGTTGCCGAGCGATGTCAGTGCGATGTATGCGCGCGCGGGCTCCGCCGATGGCTCGTTGTCATCCTGCCCGGTACCCACAAACGCCTCGCCGCTGCCGAGCGGCTCGCCCATCAGATGCAGGCTGAAAGCACGCGCGAGATCCGGACAAGCACGCAGCAGTTCATCCCGATGACTGCGGCAGGCCGCTTCGCGAAATTGGCGGAATTCAAATTCGTGGCGACACTTGCCGCAGCGAAGAAAATCGTCGGGCTCGCGGACGCGCGCATGAAGCGATTGCGTACCGCAGCCCGGGCATCGCATTTCGATGGCCATGGCTAAGCTCTTGCGATTTGCCGGCGGTACGACTTCTATATGCAAGGATCGATGTGGAGAGCGTGTGAAGACGCCTTGCAGGATTCGCCAGCCCTTTGGTGAGCAAACTGGGACGCGTCCGCCGCGATGCCATCCACGTAGCGCAGGAACGGCGTAGCATCGCGGCCGGGGCGGCTTGGATACCAAGCAGGCGATCGAGCAGAAATCATTCTCGCCAAGTCTCCTTCGCCCCATCGAATCATGCTGCGCGCGTCCGAACCCATGAGGATTTGGTCATGGCTCCTGTAGCGCCCACGTTGACCCCGGCACAGCAACGCTTGAACGATCTTTGGGACGATCACATGCGCTTTGAGTTCGCCACGCGCGACACCGGGGCCACGCTTGCGACGATGGTCGACGACGCCTATGTCAATCACGTGCCGGTGCTGACGGGAGGCGTCGGCCTGGCGCAATTGCGCGAGTTCCATTCCACGCGTTTCATTGCGCAAATACCGCCGGATACCGCCGGATACCGCCGTGATTCCGGTCTCGCGCACGATCGGCTTCGAACAGGTAGTCGACGAAATGGTATTTACCTTTACTCACGCCGTGGCGATGAGTCGGCGCGGAACGTGCTCGATCCGAGACGGCCGGTGAATGCGCTGATGCACCCACGCTGGCAATCGCGCTTCAATCGGGACCTCGACCCTACAACCCGGAGTGACAGCAGTCATGGCACCAGCCTCGCATGATGACGATGGCGCCGCGCCTTGGAGCGCCGCGGACTACGCCCGGCATTCCAGCCTGCAGGAAGCGATGGCGAGCGAAGTGCTCGCGCTGCTGAACCTGGCCGGTGACGAGAAAGTGCTCGATATCGGTTGTGGCGATGGACGGCTGAGTGCACGCATCGCAGACCGGTTGCCGCGCGGCGAAGTCGTGGCCGTCGATGCGTCCGCCGATATGGTCGCGTTCGCCGCGGCCGCCTTCACCGGAGGCGCAAGCGGCGCGCGTTCCAATCTGCGCTTTGCTGTCGCTGACGCCGCTGCGCTGACGTACCGCGCAGAGTTCGATCGGGTCGTCTCGTTCAACGCACTGCATTGGGTGCCCGACCAGGCGCCGGCATTGCGCGGCATTGCGGCCGCGCTGCGAGCCGAAGGGCGTGCCATCCTGCGGTTGGTCGTGAAAGGATCGCTGATCAGCCTCGAAGAAATCACCGAATCCGTGCGTCAATCGCCGCGATGGGGCACCCGTTTTGAAGGATTCCGCGATCCCTATCTGCGCCTGACTGCCGGCGAATACGCGGTCTTGGCCGAAGCGCAGGGCCTGCGCGTGCTCAATCAACGCACGCATGGCCGAGCGTGGGACTTCAAGACGGACGCCGCATTCTTCGGCTTCTGCAAGGCAGGCTTCGGCGCGTGGACCCGACGTTTGCCCGATGAGCGTCGCGACGGCTTCGTGCACGACGTCATCGATGCGTATCGGCTCGCCCACGCGTCGCCAACCGCGCAGGCCAATGTATTTCGCTTCTATCAAATGGACATCACGCTGGCCTAGCGCGGTGAAACGGGCGAACAGGATGGACATCAAGCTCGACCACCCGTTCGTGCGCACATTCGATTGCGTGCTCACCTCGCCGGGCCTCGCTGCCTCGGCGTGCGCCCTCGCGTTTTCTCGCAACGCGATTGCGCCTACTCTGTGTTCCCCCGAGGTTTGCTGCATCTGGCCAGCGTACCGTGCGTTGGCATGTAGGGTTCAAGGTCTTGGCACGATGGCTGCGCTTGACCCCCACAGTCGATTTTCCCGGCGCCGGCGCCGAGAATAGGCCATCGTCATCGACATCGGACCGCTGGTGCCACAACGCGTTTATCGCTTTCGTGATTGCCGGATCGATCTGTCCACGCGCGAGTTGCGCCGCGCTGGTGAGCGAGTCGAGCTGTCCCCGAAGGTCTTCGATTGCTTGGCCTACCTGGTCGAGCGGCACCAACGCGCCGTCGGCCGCGATGAACTCGTCGCGGCCGTGTGGGGCAAAGCCGAGATCACCGATACATTGCTCGGCCAGACCATCTTGAAAGCACGGCGTGCGATCGGAGACAGCGCGGACGAACAGAATTCGATACGCACGATTCCACGCTTCGGCTACACGTGGGTCGCTGCGCCCGACAACGAAGAGGCGGACAAGGAAACGTCGTCTTCGTCCCTGCCATCGCCGTCGCAACGAGGCAGTGCCGCCCGGCTTTTCGTCGCTCGCCACGCGCGTTGGTTCGCGCTCGCCGCGGTTGCGTTGCTGGCGGGCATCGGGTTGCTGTATCGCATGGGGCATGACGGCGCCACTATTTCAGCAACGGCCGACAGCGCTGCCGTCTTGCCTGTCGACGTCATAGCGCCAGCGGAGTGGTCGTGGGTGCGCTTCGGACTGATGGATGCAATCGCCACGCGCCTGCGTGAAGGCGGTCAGGCCGTGGTGCCCAGCGACAACGTCGTCGCGCTGATTCGCGCGGCCGCAGACGAGGATCAGGGCGTGCGCGTGCGCGGCGCGACGGGCGCACAATTCCTGCTCGTCTCGACTGCAACGTGGAATCCGAGCGGCTGGAATGTTCATCTCGAGCTGCGCGGTGACGCCGCATCGCACAGCGTCGACACGCGTAACGCCGACGTACTGCTGGCCGGTCGCGCGGCCGCGGATCGCTTGCTGACGATGATCGGGAAAACGCCGCCCGCCGATGCCGGCGATCCACAGCAGTGGTCGGATGCCAAACTCTTGCAGAGCGCCGAGGCCGCGTTGCTGACCGACGATCTTGCCGGCGCTCGACGCTTGCTTCAAGCGGCGCCTGCGGCCTTGCAGAAATCGCCCGAATTGCGCTTGCGCCTGGCCAAGATCGACTTTCGCGCGGGACAGTTCGATGCGGCGGGTCAAAGCCTGCTCGAGCTATTGGCGCTGACGCGGGCGGAGGCCGATCCTGTGATGCGCGCGCGGATTCTTGACGGCCTCGGCAATATCGCGATGCGCCAAGCGCGTGCCGATGCCGCCGCGGCGTACTACGGCGAGGCCGTTTCGCTGCTCGAGAATCGCGGTGTGCCCGCCGAACTGGGTCAAGCGTACATGGGGCGCGGCAGCGTCGCGCAGACGCAACGCCGCCCCGATGCAGCGCGTGCCGATTTCGCGCGCGCGCGCGTCATGTTCGAGCTCGCTGGCGATCGACTGGCACTGGCACGCGTCGAAGCGAACGAGGGCATGCTCGACGCGTCGCTCGACCGATACGCGGCGGCGGCAACGTCACTCGATCGAGCGGCGCAGCGTTTCGAGCGCTTCGGCACATTGAACGAACTCGCGATGACCACCAGCGCGGAAATTGGCGCGCAGCTTGCGTTGCTCGAACCGAGTGCGGCACTCGTCGCCAGCGATCGTGCATGGCAGGTGCGCGATCGACTCAAGAACGCGCGTGTCCTGCATGCGCTGTCGATCAACCGGGCGCTTGCGCTCGATGCGAACGGGCGCCGACGGGATGCGCAGGACTTGTTGAACGGGGTGATTGCCGAAGCCGACCCGGATCGCGAAAAGAACGTACTGGCTGCTGCTCGTGGCGCGCTGGCTCGAATTCAGCTTCTGTCCGGCCGCCTGCGCGCGGCCATCGATCTCTCCCCCGCAGCCATGACGCTGCTCGACGACAGTGAAGACGTTCGCGATCGCCTGTCCGCGTCGCTCACGGCCATTCGCGCCCTGCGCGCGGACGGGCGCGCAAAAGATGCGGCAGATCGAGTCGACCAGCTGAGCCATTGGGCAGAGTCGACAGCGGATGCGTCGGCGACCCTCTTTGCCAGTCTTGCGCGCGCCGAGCAGCTGACGGCGGAAAGCAGGAACGCCGCCGCCCGCGCCGAATACGAGCATGCCCTCGACCTCGGCACCCGCGGCGGCGTGCCTGCCGACATTGCCGAAGTGGTCATCTCGTATGGAAACGCGCTCGTTGCAGCGGGAGATCTGGAGCGGGCCAGCACGGTCGTCGGCCAGGTGGCGCGCTGGGCCGAGCGTGATTTTGGCTGCGCGCTCGCGCAGGCGCGGCTCTACGCGGCACTTGGCCAGCCACAAGCCTGGCAGAACGCGCTTGCCACCGTCCGTGGTCTTGCCGGCGACCGCGACATTCCGGAAGTCGTCACCATATTGTCCGACTCGGCCGCCGTTTCCACGCAGCATTGACCCCGCCAAGCGGCCGCTGAAACGAGCGCGAAAGAAACGCGAAAGAGCCGGGAATGGTGTTTTCCACCGGCTGGGCTCAGCCTGCCGGCTCCTTTCGTTCGCAGGAGTCTTGCATGCGCCTTGTCGTTTTCGTCGCCGTCGCCGCATCTCTATTTGCGGGACTGGCGCACGCCGCCACGTTCCATTCGGTCGTCGAGTTCGGCGGCGTGGCGGGCCTGTCCCGCAACGGCCGCATTGCCGCCGGCGTGGTCGCGACCGGCGCCAGCGGGGCATCATCCTGGCGCTGGACATCGGAGCAGGGCGTACAAACGATCCCCGACTTCCTCGACGCGAGTGGCGTCAGCACCTGGGCGCAGCCGATTGCCGGCGCCGTCCATGATGTCGACGGCAACGAAATCGCCGCGATCGCGTACAGCAATGCGTCCATCGTCGGGCCCATCGCGATCGGAGCGTACCCCGACAGTTTGCCGGTGGACGGCTTCCTCAGCAGCGCGTACGGGGTTTCCGATTCCGGCACGGCGGTCGGGCTCGCGTACGACGAGACAGGCAATCCGATTGCGTTCCAATGGACCAGCGCGACCGGCATGGCGCGTCTGCCCGTGAATCGCCCGGATACCTTCTCGCGCGCGAACGGCATCAGCCACGATGGCAGCGTGGTGTTCGGATGGAACGACCAGACGGACGGATATCGCACCGGCGTGATCTGGCAGGCCGCACAGCCGATTGACCTCGTCGACGCTGGCGGCAGTCCGATCGGTGAAGCATTGGCGGCGAACGCCGATGGCAGCGTCGTCGTGGGTGGCGGTTACTACACCGCCAATGGCAGTGAAGCCTGGCGCTGGACCGCTGCAACCGGCGCGCTGCCGATCGGCATCTTGCCGAGCGATCGCCCATCGCAGCGGCCAGCGGTTTCCCCGCTGCGATCGGCGCGCATGGATCTGGCGAAACCGGCCGCCGCGCCGACGCCGGATGGCTTCCTTCCACCCGAGTCGTATGCCTTTGCGGTCAGCGACGACGGCAACGTCATCGTCGGCGCCAGCGGCGTCTGGCCGATCCGGACCGCCAGCATATGGACGCCGGCCGCCGGTTTGCAGCCGCTCGCCGACTATGTCACAGCACGCGGAGTGACCATTCCCGACGGCTGGCTGCTCGCCGCCGCCACGGCGATCTCCGCAGACGGCGAGACGATCGGCGGCTGGGGTATCAATACGGCCGGCAACATGGCGGCGTTCGTGATCGACCTGCATCCCGACGCGCCGACCGACGCGATCGTCGAAGCGCACGGCACGGTGGGCTACAACGATCTGCAGAATGGACCGTTCGCCGGAATCGCCGTGGGCACCGACGTGACGCTGTCGTTCGTGCTGTCCCCCGACGGCGTCGAGATACAACCGGGCAATGCGACGAGCTACCCGATCCGCCTGGATACGTTCCAGTTTCATGCGGGCAGCGCGAGCGAGACATTGATGCCGACGGCCGATGGCCCCTTGTCGATGATCACCAACGACTATCCGCTGTCCGACGGCATTCACCTCTTCGCGACGCCGACAGCATCCGGCCAGGCTTTCGAGTTCGAGCTGTTCAATCCCGGCGGTGATATGTTCGATTCGGACGACTTGAACCGGATCGACAGGACATTCGGACCCGAGTTCTTCGAGAAGACATCATGGCTGGTTGAAGACGGCAACCAGATGATGTGGGTGCAGTTGGATACCGTCGGCATTCACGATGTCGAGCCAGTCGCGGATGCGATTTTTGCGAACGGGTTCGACCTCGACTAGGGCGGCAGCGCGCTCGCCGAAGCGGGCGCCCTTCGGCAAGGGGAGCGGAGCGCGGACTGGCGCTCCGTTCCGTGATCTCGATTGCTACCTACCGTGTGTCCCCAGTAAGCCAGAGGATCTGCTGCAAAACCGGGCCTGTGCGGCCCGCGGAATGACTGGGGTATCGCCAGGGTACGCAAAAGTCATGACGAGGTTACACAAACCCTATGACTGCCACTCCGGCAATCCGCATAGTCGAGGCGGGCGGATCGCCGGTCGGCGCGCTGCCCCCCTTTCAGTCCGGAGTGCCGCATGCGTCAACCGCTGTCGTTGCTATTGTTCGTCTGCTTCGGCATTGCCATTGCCTGTCCCGCGCTCGCCGCCGACGGGAAGTCATCTTCCGGCGCAGGCATTGCCCTGACCGTCGGTGTCGCCCTCTATGACGGCAACGCCAGCCAGTGCGGCGAGGCAAACGCTCTGTCGGTCAGCATCGGCGACCAGGTCGACGTCTGCTACACGGTGACCAACAGCTCCGGCCTTACGCTCAACTATCAGTCGCTTTCCGATGATGTCGCTGGCGTCCTTCTGCACGACACCGATGTCGCCATCGCTCCGGGCGCGAGCTATCAATTCCACCGCGTGTTCAGTCCGCGCGTTTCGCAGTCGCCGACCGCGACCTGGACCGCGCAGGACGCGCTGGCTGGCTATGGAGCAAGCGAGGGCAACGCCGCATTCGTCGACATCAGCGCGACCGGCAGCCCGTTGTCGCTCAGCGACGACGACGACACGATCGTGACGATGCCGTTTGCGTACACCTTGTACGGGCAAGCGGTGCCTTTCCTGTGCATCAACAACAATGGATTCATCGTTGCTTCCAACCAGTTCGACTGCTCCGGCTACTCCAACAACGCGGAACTCCCGTTTGCGGCATTTCCATCTCCCGCCATCATGCCGTTTTGGGACGATCTGTACGACGGCGGAAACGTCTACTACCAAAGCCTCGGCGACGCACCGAACCGGCAGTTCGTGGTGGAATGGTTCGACAAGAACCATTACGACGCCAACCAGGACGATCCTGGCGGCATCACCTTCGAGGTGGTGTTCAACGAAGCCGATACGACGCTCGACTTCGTCTACCAGACACTCGAATTCGGCGCGCTCGGCGGTGCAGCCGACGACGGCCTGTCGGCGACCGTCGGCATGCAGGAGTCGCCCACCTTGTTCAACACCTATTCCTACGACACCGCTTCGCTGCACGACGGCCAGGTGATCCATTGGGCGCAGACCGCGCCGACGATCTACAGCGCCACGCAGCAGGTAACGATCGAGGTCGGCGCGCCGGTGCTGGCGCTCGATGCGCAAAGTCTCTCGGCCACCGCCGCTGCAGGCCAGCAGACGACGGCGACGCTGGGAATCGGCAACAGCGGCAATCGCGATCTGCACTGGAGCCTCGACGAGGCGGTGACGCCGCAGAGCAGCGGTAGCGGGGCGGTCACGCTCGCTTCGTCGGCGACGCCAGCACAAACCGCGGCACAACGGTCAAATCTGATGCGTGCAGCGCCCGTGCCACGGCGTGACGATGCGGACAAGCCTCGGACCCTGGCCGGCGCTATGACGGTTCCTGCGTTCCTGATCGACGAAGCCGAATCCGGTTTCCGCTTCGGCTCACTCGATGCATCGCAGCCGTCGACGTTCGCACCGATTGCAGCGCTTGCGAGCGACGTGATCTATCGCAGTGGAACCTTCGTCGGCGGGGACTTCAGCCGCGAATACCTCGCCGGCAACAGCAACGACCTTCACACGCGCGCGATCGCCACCATCGACACGGCGACCGGCATGTTGGCCGAGCTGCCGGACTCGGCGCCACTGGCCGCCAACGAAGGCTGGATCGGTCTCAAATGGGACGCCTCGACGAGCACGTTGTACGGCGCGGCGTGCGATCCGATTTCTCCCGACGGCGAATGCCATCTCTACTACGTCGATCCACTCAACGGCTCGATACTGCAGGGCCCGGCCATCAGCGGCTTCCAGGGGCAGTACTTCCTCATCGACATCGCCATCAGCCCGCAAGGCCTGATGTACTCGGTCGACATATTCAGCGGCGCCTTCATTGCCATCGACAAGCTCAGCGGTGCGGCTCACGTGATCGGCAATACGGGCGTGGCGCCAAACTTCGCGCAATCGCTCGACTTCGACGCCTCCAGCGGAACGCTCTACTGGCCGTCCTACGATGTGGCGGGCGCGGCACGCATGCTGACGATCGACATCAACACGGGTAGCGTGCATACGTTGGGCGCACTGCTCGACAACGACGACCAGTTCGGATTCGCGATCGCAACATTGGCGGGCGCGTGTGCACAGCCGGACAATGTTCCGTGGCTGTCTGAAACCGCAGTGGCAGGCACGACGCTCGCAGGGAACAGCGATGCGGACACGATCGTCTTCGATGCCTCGTCGCTCTCGCCGGGAACCTATAGCGCGAACTTGTGCGTCAGTTCCGACGATCCCGATCACAGGCTAACGGCCGTGCCGGTGTCGTTCACAGTGCTTGCGCCCGATGACGACCTGATCTTTGCCGATGGCTTTGATCCTGTGGGCGGCTAGCGGGTCGGTCGCCATTGATGACCCGGCGATATCTCAACGGCCCAATGTGCCGGCGTCTTGCTCGCAGCCACGATGTCACGCCTGTCGACATCTGATCGCCTTCTGTCGCGAGGACACACGGATGTGTCCTGCTTAGCTGCCGCTATTCGTGACTGAAGTCTTTCGAAACCTTTACCTCGCAGTCCTGCCTGAATTTTGCAGCGATGTCTTCAGGGGAAAGTCGGTCACGCGTCAAGATGACGAACTCGCCGGCCATCGCGACGTCCTTGTCGATGAGCGCGGGGAACCGACGCGCGGCGATTACGTCGCCGACGACCCGCCGCACGTCGCTGACACGCAGGCTCTTGGCGGCGATGTAGCGCGCTGCTGCACCTGCCTGCGAACACAGCGTCATCGCATCGGGACGGGCGCTGTCGGCGCAACCGCCGACCAGCGTTGCGGCGATGAGGCAAAACTTCTGCGCTTGCATAACACTCCCTATCTCTATTGCTACGCAAAGTGCACGCGCGGGTTGCTTGGAGAGGTCGTATTGATCTCGTTGAGGCCTCGCGACGCGTTGAGTATTCGCTCCAGCAGTCGAGCAGTCTCGACGAAACGGCGCTCGCTAAAAAATGACTCTGACTCCTTATTTCGACTCCTTATTTCAGGGGCCTAACCCTATCTTAGGTGTCTCAGAGGAGCCGTTATTGGACTTTAGGTCGTCTAAGAGAGCTTTTAAGCATCTGTCGATTTGAATTTCCCGTGAATCGGTTTATCATGGCTCCTATGAGAGCCCTTAACCACGATAAGAGCTCCGATCGGAGCTCTAAGCTGTTTCCTTTGTCGGTGGCTGCGCAGCGATCCCTGCGCAAGCTCGGGCTGGATCTGGCGCTCGCGCGCCGGCGCCGCCGCCTCACGCAAGGATCGCTGGCCGAACGCATGGGAGCCTCCGTGTCTACTGTCAAGCGAATGGAAGCCGGAGATCCCAAGGTGCCCATCCATTTCTTCGCGCGCGCCATGGGTATTTTTGGAGAGCTGGATTCGTTGGCGAACGTCATGGATGCGACCAAGGACCAGCTCGGGCTGTCGTTAGAAAATGAAAATCTTCCCAAACGCGTACGCGCACAATCCACACAATCCCGCGGCAACGCAGGTGCCATGTGACTACAGGCACGAGCCGGTCCACGTCCGTTGATGTGTGCTTGGGCGAAGAAGGGATTCTTGCGGGGCGCCTTACCTATACAACGGCCGGCCAACGTCAGCACTCGATGTTCATCTACGAACAAGCATGGCTGGAGCACCCCGACACCTTCACGTTTTCGCCGGATTTGACCTTGGCGTCGGGCCCGCAATACCAACGTGCGAGTGGAGATAGCAGTCCATTTCCCCTGGCCGTCGCCGATACAGAGCCGGAGGCCTGGGGCCGAAGAGTCATAATGCGTGATCACGCCAAGCGTCGGCAGAAGGATCCGACGATTGGCCCGCTCACCGAGATGGACATCTTGAGCGCGGTTGATGATGAAAGCCGGATCGGCGCCATCCGCCTACGTGAGGGCGACACCTTTATTCGTGCCGCGCAGCCCGGTCGGCGCCGAACACCGATTCTGGTTGCTCTCAAGAGGCTGCATCAAGCCACGGTCGCGCTGGAGCGCAATACCGAAACGCAAGCAGATCTTGATTACTTGCTCGGCAAGGGGACCTCGCTCGGTGGTCTTCGTCCGAAGAGTTCGATCCACTACGATGGCGTGCTCGCCATCGGGAAGTTCCCCAGTGTATCGGACCAGCGCAGCGTTACCCGGGCCGAAGTCCTTGCGCTGCATCTGGCTGCACGCGCGGGTATCCAGATAGCCAACTCCCGCATCGTCGTCGTCGACGATGTTCCCGTGGCGGTGATCGACCGCTTCGATCGCCGCGATGGCGGGCGGATTCCCTACCTGTCGGCGCACTCGTTCGTCGCGGGTGCCACTGAGGCGACCTATCTCGACATCGCAGAGCAGATCCGCGCAAACGGGGCGTCGACGTGGCGCGCGGATTTGGAGGAGTTGTGGCGTCGGCTGGTTTTCAACTTGCTGATCACGAACGTCGACGATCACCTCCATAACCTCGGTTTTTTGCATGAGCGAGCAGGCCGGTGGCGCCTCTCGCCTGCGTTCGACCTGAACCCTTTTCCCGAACGCGCACGCGAATCAAAGACGATGCTATCGGACCGCGACGGGCCGATCTCGGAGCTGTCCGCCCTCGTCGGCCGCGCCGCGGACTTCGGGCTGACAACTCATCGCGCCAAACAGATCATTGGGGACGTTCACGTTGTCGTCGCCGATTGGCGGACAACCGCGCAAACACAAGCGGTTGGCATGTCACGCCGGGAGCAGGATGATTTTCAAGGTGCGTTCGCGCACGACCAGATGGACGCTGCGGCGCGGATTTAGCGCGACGCGCTCAGTCGAGTGAGCTTTTGCCGGCAACTCATGGTTGGCCGTCGGCCTCAGGAATGCAGCCCAAGGGGCGCAACCATAGCGGTCACGACGAACGGCCGCTTGTTCGGTTAATGCGCGTCGCCCAAGCCCTCGATCCGCGAACCAGGATCATGCGCCGCATACCGAGCGAGCTTGGGATCTAGGAAGACCCATCGCGAGGTGTGACGCCCTGGGCTTGCCAGTCGTGGAGCAGCCGTGTCGAGCATCGAAGTGGCGCGCAACCAGGTATTTCTTGGCAAGCGAGAGCGGCTGTGGCGCTTGAGTTCCGACAGCGAAAGACGGATCGGAAGACGTCCTATAGGCCACGCCGGTACGGTAAACCCAGTGGCTTCGCACGCGTCACCGAAAGGGAGCCGCGGGAGCCACGTACCAGCCGGCCTGACATGTGGTCATCCAAATCATTGATTTAATGGTGGCCGGGGACGGAATCGAACCGCCGACACGGGGATTTTCAATCCCCTGCTCTACCAACTGAGCTACCCGGCCACGATGTGCTGCATGCGTGCGACCGGGAACGGCCGCAGCGGGGCCGCGTATTAGAGCGGCGGTGCGTGAATCCGTCAAGCCGGAGGTATTCGATTGCCAGCGTGGCGCGCCTTAGCAGGCTCATCGAGACCCGTAGCGCGGGCGTGACTTCTGGCCCGTTGCGCTGCCGGGATCTTTCTACTACAACTGTAGTACGACAATTGTAGAAAGTGAGCCATGGGCAAACGAGCGGACATCAGCCTAAGCGAGTTGCAGATCGCGTTGATGCGCGTGCTGTGGGTGCGCGGGGAGACCAGCACGGCCGATGTGGCGGCGCAGCTGGCGGACGAGCGCGGGCTCAAGCACACCACGGTGGCGACGTTGCTGACGCGACTGGAGAAGCGCGGCGTGGTGGCGCAGCGGCGCGATGGGCGCCAGCTGTACTACCGCGCGCTGGTCGACGAGGCCGATGTGCGGCGCTCGATGGTGGCCGACCTGCTCGGCGCGCTGTTCGCCGGCGATGCGCAGGAGCTCGTCGCGCATCTGGTGCAGGAATCGGAGATCGCGCCTGGTGATCTCGCCAAGGTACGTCGTCGTCTGGCACGGGGAGAACACGATGCATAGCGAACCGATCGTCGCGTGGCTGCTGACCTTTGCCCTGCATGCGGGTGTGCTGCTCGCGCTTGCGTGGATCGTCGATCGCGGCGCGCTGCGTGCGCGCCCGGCCTGGCGCGAACTGCTCTGGCGCACCGCGCTGTTCGGTGGGCTGCTGACGGCGAGCGTGCAGATCTCGCTGGATCTGCGCACGTCGACGCGCTTCGCGTTGTCGGCAGGGCCGGCGCCCGAGTCGACGCCTGTAGCGACGAACGTCGCGGCGCCAGCCGGTGCAACTCTCGATCGTGCGCTCGCTGCGATACCTCGCGACAAACCCTCCACATCGACGCCGGCCAGTGCATACGAACGCACGACGCCCGCAATGGCAGCGACGCCGCAGCTCGAAGCCCCAGCGAACATCGCCAGGTTCACCCGCACCTCGTGGCAGACCTTGCTGCTGGCCGCATGGCTGGCCGGCAGCCTGCTCGCGTTGTTCCGCCTCTCGATGACCTGGTGGCGGCTCGAGCTCGCCCTGCAGCAGGCCGAGCCGCTGCACAATGCGGCAATCGAAACCGATGCTGCCGCACTCGCGTTGCAGGCCGGTGTGCGTCCTCCACGCCTGGCCGTGCTCGATGAACTGGCCAGTCCGTTCGCCGCGCGCGGTCGTCGCATCGTGCTGCCGCGCTGGGCCTGCGAGTTGCTCGATCGCGAGCAGATGCGCGCAATGGTCGCGCACGAGACCGCGCATCTGGCGCGACGCGACGCGGCGTGGAAGTTTGCGATCGCCCTCTGTCGCGCGTTGCTGTGGTTCCTGCCACTGGCCGGCATCGCGCGGCGCCGCCTCGACGAAACCGCCGAGCTCGCCTGCGATGCCTGGGCCGCGCGCCATCTCGGGGATGGTCGCTCGCTGGCCGAATGCCTCGCCGAATGTGCCGAGCGCCGTCTCGAAGGCTTCGAATCCTGGCTTGCGCCGGCCATGGCGCAACGCGACTCACCGCTGTTGCAGCGTATCGATCACTTGATCGGAGGAACACCGATGAACACCACTTTGTCGCATCTGCGCGCGGGCTCCGCGGCCGTGTTGGCGCTCGCGCTGGCGATCGTGCTGCTGCCGGGTTTTGCCGCCGAGGTGCAGGCGCAACCGGCGCCGCCGAGTCCGCCGGCACCTCCCGCGGCTCCTGCGCCACCTGCGCCTCCGGCAGCGCCGAAGAGCAGCGGCGAGAGCCATGTGCACATTTCCAGCGATATCAGTTTGTTCGGCAAGAAGCACCAGTCGACGATCATCAAGTCCGACGATGGCCATCGCAGCATCGATGTCGAGATCAAGGGCGAGATCGCCTTCAACGATCGCGATGACGACGTCGCCAGCCTCAGCGACGGCGGCAGCGCCAGCTTCGCCGAAACGAAGGACGGCGTGCAGCGTCGCGTCGAGTACCGCAGCCGCGATGGCAAGATCGAGCGCCGTTGTTTCGTCGACGGCACCGAGC
The DNA here is from genome assembly GCA_040005635.1 of Dokdonella sp. Taxonomy (GTDB): domain Bacteria; phylum Pseudomonadota; class Gammaproteobacteria; order Xanthomonadales; family Rhodanobacteraceae; genus Dokdonella_A. The sequence goes on from JBDTYM010000045.1 coordinate 25,013, forward strand.
ATCCGCTCGACGCCGCGGCGCAGGCCTGGATCAGCGCCTTCATTCCCAGCGTGATCCGCGATTCGGCCATTGGCGCCGAGGCACGCGTGAAGCGCATCTACGCCAGCGGCGGAACGGGCGCCGTGCTCGACGAAATCGGCCGCATCGACTCGGGCTACGCGCGCGGCGTGTATCTGAAAGAACTGTTCGCGACCGCCAAGCTCGCGCCCGCCGAGGTGACGCGCGCGCTCGGTCTGATCGACGGCGTCGATTCGGATTACGAACGCCGCAATGCGCTGGCTGCGCTCGCGGCCGCAGCGCCGCTCGATGCCGGGCAGCAGAAGCTGGTGATCGCCCAGGCCGAGAAGATCGGTTCCGACTATGAGCGTTCCGAACTGCTGATCGGCATGCTGCCCCAGCTCGCTGTGCAAGCGGACGTGCGCGAGGCGTGGCTGCATGCGGCGGCCAAACTCGGATCCGACTACGAGCATCGGCGCACCTTGACCGCCTTGCTCGACAAGGCGCAGCTCGACGATGCGACGCTCGGCCAGGTCATCGAATCGGCAAACTCGATCGGTTCGGACTTCGAGCGCCGCGAACTGCTGGTGTCGGCCGTCCATCGCGTCGGCGACAGCGAGCGCGTGGCGCCGATGTATGCGACGGCGGTCAATGGCATCGGTTCGGACTACGAACGCCGCGAGGCACTGTTCGCGCTGATGCGTGCGCCGAAGTTCGGCGCCGGCGCTACACGCGCCGTGCTCGATGCCGCCGCCAGCATCGGCTCGGACTACGAGCGTCGCGAAGTGCTGATCGCGCTGGCACGCGTGATGCCGAACGATCCTGCGCTGATCACGCGTTATCGCGATCTCGCCAGGCAGCTGTCGGATTCGGATCGCAGCGCGGCCGAGCACGCGCTGGGACGATTCCAGAGCTGAATGATCGCGAACTGGCGCGCGCCGCCGGCTGCGTCGAAGCGGCGTATTGTGTCGTCGTGGGCATCACAGTCCACGGAGAATCACGATGCATCGCCGGATCGCCGCAACGCTCTTTACACTCATCGCTGGTTCGGCCGTATATGCCGATACGCCGGAAACGCAGCAGAAAAATCTGGACCGCTATACGCCTTATCTGCAAGAGCCGGTCGACCAGTTCCAATACTGGTCGTTGTACAAGTGGCAACTGGTCGGTGCCGAAAAGATCGTCGTCTGGACGACCGTCAAGGACGCCTTTCTGCTGACGGTCGAGCAGCCGTGCAGCCAGTTGCAATGGGCCAACGGCATCACGCTGACCACGCAGGAAAGCCGCTTCGTCAGCCGACGCATCGACTACGTCAATGCCGGCGGCGATCGCTGCCGCATCGTCGAGATCCAGCCGCTCGATTACGCGCGCCTGCTGAAGGACGATGACGCGCCGAAGAAGTAGCCCGGCTCAACCCTCCGGCGCGACGTAGCCGGAGGGTTTCTCCGAGCCATCGCCGAAGAAATATTTCTCCATCTCGTCGGCGATGAAGCTGCGCGTCTTCGCATCGAGCGGGTTCAGGCGATTCTCGTTGATCAGCATGGTCTGATGCGCCAGCCAGCCGGCCCAGGCTTCCTTCGAGACCTGCTCGTAGATGCGCTTGCCGAGCTCGCCCGGCCATGGCGCGAACGCAAGGCCTTCCGCCTCGCGCTGCAGTTTCACGCAGTGGACGCTACGCGTCATCGTTGTTCCTCGTTGAGTGTTTGCAGCAGCTTGCGTACCGGCGCCGGCAAGCCGAGCGCGGCGAGTTCGGCGTGGGCGTACCAGCCGCGGTCCGTATCGTCGGCTACGCGGTCGGCCACGCGCGCTGCGTGCAACAGCAGCGGCGTGATCTGCAGATGATAGTGGCTGAACGTGTGCACGAAGCGACCGAGCGTCACGCCGGTGTCGGCGCGCACCCCATAGTGGTCGCGCAGGCGTTCGCTGCTGCAAGCGCCATCCTCCATCTCGGGAAGACTCCACAAACGCGCCCATACGCCGGTTGGCGGCCTGCGTTCGAGCAGGACGCGGCCGCTGGTATCGCGCACGACCAGCATCGTGGTCGCGCGCGTCGGCACGGCGCGTTTCGGTTTCGCCTGCGGCAGTTGCGCGGTCAGGCCGTCGCGCAACGCGATGCAACCGGTCGAGACCGGGCAGCGCGTGCAGTGCGGCCGCGAGCGCACGCACAGCGTCGCGCCAAGATCCATGATCGCCTGCGTGTAGTCGGCAACGCGTGTGTTTGGGGTGAGCGCGTCGGCGCTTGCCCACAGCTCGCGCTGAACCGCACTCGCGCCGGGCCAGCCATGCAGGCCATGCCAGCGCGCCAGCACGCGGCGCACGTTGCCATCGAGGATTGCGTGACGCTCGCCCCAGGTCTGCGCCAGGATCGCCGCGCCGGTCGAGCGGCCGATGCCGGGCAGGCCGGAGAGCTCCACGATGTCGCGCGGCAGATCGCCGCCATATTGTTCGATACAGAGCTGCGCGGTGCGTTGCAGGTTGCGTGCGCGACTGTAGTAGCCGAGACCGGACCACAGCGCGAGTACCTGGTCCTGCGGCGCGGCGGCGAGTGCAGTCAGGGTCGGCAAGGCGGCGACGAAGCGCTCGAAGTACGGAATCACCGTGCGCACCTGCGTCTGCTGCAGCATGACCTCGCTGAGCCAGACGCGGTAGGCATTGCGCCCCTGCTGCCAGGGCAGGTCCTTGCGGCCGTGCTGGTCGTACCAGGCGAGCAGGGCTTGCGCGAAGGCGTCCGACTTGGATTTGACGGCTTGCGCGCTCATTGCGGCTTGCGCGGCGTCGTTGAGGGCGCCGCCACGTCGTCGCTGACTTCGACGTGCAGGCCTTCGATGCGCGTTGCACCGATCTCCATCGTGCGCACATCGGCGCTGCCGCCGAGCGGCGGTAGCACATCGGTCGTGTCTTTGGCGGCGCGCAGATGAGCGAGCCAGCCAGCGAGATCGCCGGCATTTGCTAATTGCAGGTTGACGCCTTCGGCGATCGGCTTGCCTTTCGACAGGATGACGCCGTCGCGCACGCGCAGCGCAAAGCGGATGTCGGCAGACGATGTGCTCGGCGGACGTGCTGCGAACCACGCCGAAAGCGCGTCGAGATCGAGCACCGGATGCTCGACCACGATGCGCTCGATGTCGATGCGGTCGCTCCACAGCGTGTGCCATGGAACCACGACGTCGAGCGACGCGGCCGTCAGCAGCGCGGCATCGTTCGACTTCAATGAAGGCTTCGGCAGCACCAGATGCAGGTTCGGCGTGAAGTCGAATCCGCCGGTGCCGCCGAGCTCGAGTTCCGCGCCGAGCAGGCTGCGCGTCTGTTCGATCAGCATCGCAGTCAGCTTTTCCGGGCGCGAATAGCGATGCAGCGCGAATGCGACTAGCGCGCCGAGCACGAACAGCAAAGTCAAAGCGATCAGCCAGCGCCGGCGACGGCGCCGCGCTCTTGCGTCGGCGTCAGCCATTGCCTTTCAGCGTGGCCGGCAGCAGGCCGTCGACGAAGGCCTGCGCATCGAAGACGCGCAAGTCCTCGGCACTTTCGCCAAGGCCGACATAGCGGATCGGCAAGCCAAACTCCTGCGCAAGTGCGAACACCACGCCGCCCTTGGCGGTGCCGTCGAGCTTGGTCACGACCAGGCCACTGACGCCGATCGCCTGCTGGAACTGGCGTACCTGGTTGATCGCATTCTGGCCAGTGGTGCCGTCGATAACGAGCAGGGCCTCGTGCGGTGCCTCGGCGTCCAGCTTGCCGAGCACGCGTCGGATTTTCGAGAGTTCGTCCATCAGGCCCGATTGCGTATGCAGGCGCCCGGCGGTGTCGGCAATCAGCACGTCGGTGCCGCGCGAGCGTGCGGTCTGCAGTGCATCGAAGATCACGCTGGCCGAATCCGCACCGGATCCCTGCGCGATCACCGGCACGTTGTTGCGCGTGCCCCAGCTCTGCAACTGCTCGACGGCCGCGGCGCGGAACGTGTCGCCGGCGGCGAGCAGCACCGAACGATGCTCGTTGCGGTAGCGCCAGGCGAGCTTGCCGATCGTCGTCGTCTTGCCAACGCCGTTGACGCCAACCATCAACAGCACGAACGGCTTGTGGCCGCCGACATCGAGTGGGCGCTCGACCCGGCGCAGGCGTTCGACCAGGTCCGCGCGCAATGCTGCAAGCAAGGCGTCGACATCGGCGAACTCGCGCCGGCCGACGCGCGCGCGCAGTTTTTCGACCAGGTCGGTCGCCGCGGCGATGCCGACATCGGCTGTGATCAGACAGGTTTCAAGCTCGTCGAGGAAGGCGTCGTCGAGTACCGGGTTGCGCGCGAACAGCGTCGACAGGCCGCGCGCGAAGCCGCTGCCGGACAGGCGTTCGCGCCACGATCGCTTCACCGGCGCCGCCAGCTCGACGGCTTCGGCTGGCAGTGTGTCCTCGGCGATCGTCTCGTCTGCGGGCTCGTCGACGCTTTCGCTCGCCACTTCCGCCACGATCGGCGAGTCGACCGGCTGCACTTCGATATCTTCCGGCGGCGCAATCGCTTGCGGAGGAGCAATGGCTTGTGCAGACGCGATTTCGACCGCGGTTTCTTCCGCCGGCTTTTTTTTCTTCCAGAACTTCAGCATTGCGCGCGAACAGGCGAGAATACGAGTCCTCCATGCTAACACCGGCGCCGGGCGCGCCAGACCGATGATGTCGAAAGTAAAGGGCAGGCCCACTGCCGGCAGCCTGCGTATCGTCGCCGGCACTCTGCGCGGTTCGCGCCTTGCGGTGGCGGATGTCGACGGCCTGCGGCCGACGCCGGATCGCGTGCGCGAAACGCTATTCAACTGGCTGGCGCCGGTGCTGCAAGGCGCACGCTGCCTGGATCTGTATGCCGGCACCGGCGCGCTCGGCATCGAAGCGATGTCGCGCGGGGCGGGCGAATGCGTCTTCGTCGAGCGCGATCGCGCATTGTGCCGACAGTTGCAGGAAAACCTTGCGCGCCTGCACGTCGAGCATGCGCGCGTCGTCAACGACGAGGCGTTCGGATTCCTGACCGCCGTGCCCGAGCGGCCGTTCGATCTGGTCTTTCTCGATCCGCCATTTGGGGCCGAACTGTGGAGCGAATCCGCGCGCCGGCTGGAGCAGGGCGGCTGGCTCGCTGCACATGCGTATGTCTATGTGGAAGCAGCACCGACGGCGGAATTCGCGGCGCCGCAGACGTGGGAGTCGCATCGCGCGGGCCGCGCTGGTGCAGTGCACTATGCGTTGTATCGTCGCTTCGCGCATGATCCGCTAAGCTAGCGGCCCCGCGCCAAGATCACGCTCTAAGGACGGCAGCACCCCATGGCGATTTCGCAGCAGCGTTCGCGCATCGCGGTCTATCCGGGTACGTTCGACCCGATCACGAACGGCCACATCGATCTTGCCAGTCGCGCTTCGCCCTTGTTCGACCGCGTCATCGTCGCGATCGCGGACAGTTCGACCAAGGGTCCGAGCTTCAGCCTGGAAGAACGCATCGATCTTGCGCGTACGGCCTTGAAAGGGCTCGCCAACGTCGAGGTGCGCGGCTTCGCTGCGTTGCTGGCGGATTTCGTCGAGGAGATCGGTGCCGGCGTGATCCTGCGCGGACTGCGCGCGGTGTCGGATTTCGAGTACGAGTTCCAGCTCGCCAGCATGAATCGGCACCTGATCCCGGCCGCCGAGACGCTGTTCCTGACGCCGGCCGAACAATACAGCTTCATCTCGTCCTCGCTGGTGCGCGAAATCGCGCGACTCGGCGGCGATGTGTCCGGGTTCGTCCACCCGGCCGTGCAACTGGCGCTGCGAACGCGCTATCTGAAGTCGATCAACAACCAGAGGTAGAACGACCATGCGCAAGATTCTCTCGATCATCGCCGTTGTCTGCGTCGCCACGTTCGCGCTCAGCGCCTGCGACCAGGGTGACAAGGCCAAGGAGGATGCCGCTGCTGCCGCTGCACTGAAGCCGGCGGTGATTCCGGTGCCGACCAATCCGACCGACAAGAGTGCGTGGAAGCAGTATCTGGTCAGCGTCGTCACGGCGAATATGCAGGGCGTCAAGAGCACGCATCCGTACATGTACTTCGTGCCTGGTGGCGATGACGATGCATCCAAGGCGGATCGTTCCAACCAGCTCGAGAACGTCAAGACCACGGTCTCGCGCGGCGTGCTGCCCGGCAACATGCTGGCATTCGGCGGCCCGGATTCAGCGCTGACCGCGCAGATGGTCACCGAGGCATTCAAGGACGCCCAGGCCGGCTCGTTCAAGGACGTGGTCGTGCTGATCATCGGCAAACCGGCCGATGGCGATGCGGTCAAGCAGGCGCTGGCAAGTTCCGCCGCCGACGTTCGCGTAGTCGAAGCGAAGTAAGGCCGGCACCAGGGTTGGGCCGGCACCAGGCCGGCGCCGATCTACCTGCCCTCGTCCCGGCGAATGCCGGGCCCCAGCGTCTTCGCGCCGGCTCTGGAATAGCGAAGACGCTTCAATGGCGCGGTCTGCTCGCCGCACCATCTGCTGCGATTTCCGTTCGCGCACGTAGAGAAAGCAAGCCGCTGCCGGGATCCGCTTTCGCGAGCCCGTCGGCGGCATGCGTTAAACTTCGCGCATGTCACTCAAGATCACCGATGTCTGCGTCAACTGCGACGTCTGCGAACCGGTCTGTCCGAACAAGGCGATCTATCTCGGTCCCGAGATCTACGAGATCGCGCCGGACCTGTGCACCGAATGCGTCGGACACTACGACACGCCGCAGTGCGTCGAGGTCTGCCCGGTCGAATGCATCTTCGTCGATCACGATCATCCCGAATCGCCCGAGCAACTGCTCGCGAAATATCAAACCCTGACACGCAAGGAACACCCATGAAGCGCGCTTACGGCTTCCTCGTCGCAGGCGCGACGGTACTTTCATTGCTGTGTGCCTGCCCAGCGCAGGCGGCCGACAAGCCGCCGCATGCGGCCATCGCGAGCGCACATACGTTGGCGACGCAGGCCGGTTTCGAAGTCCTTGCACAGGGCGGTAATGCGTTCGACGCCGCGGTTGCCGTTGCAGCGACGCTTTCCGTGGTCGAGCCGCAGAGTTCCGGCATCGGCGGCGGCGCCTTGTTCCTGCTGCGGCGTGCGAGTGATGGCAAGGAGGTAATGATCGACGCGCGCGAAACCGCGCCGGCGGCGGTCGATTCGAAGAACTATCTCGACGCGAATGGCGAGCCGGATCGCGATCACTCGACCAATGGCGCCTTGTCGGCGGCGATTCCCGGTGAGCCGGCCGGTCTGGTCTGGATCGCCGAACACTACGGCAAGCTGCCGCTGGCGAAATCGCTGGCGCCGGCGATCCGCATCGCGCGCGCAGGCTTCCAGCCGGATCAGCGCATGCTCGGCGAATTGGCCGGACGCAAGGAAGTGATCGCGCGCTACGCGGGCTCGAAGGCGCTCTATCTGGTCGATGGCGAAGCGCCGAAGGCTGGCTGGACGTTCAAGACGCCGGATCTGGCGCGCGTGCTCGAACGGATCGCCGCACACGGCAACGATGGCTTCTACCGCGGTGAACTCGCGCAGATGCTGGTCGATGGCGTGCGCAAGGAAGGCGGCAACTGGTCGCTCGCCGACTTGTCCGGCTACGTCGCCAAGGAGCGCACACCACTCGCGTTCGACTACCGCGGCTGGCATATCGTCACCGCGCCACCACCGTCATCGGGCGGCATCGCAATCGCCGAGATACTGAACGTCCTCGGCGGCTACGACCTGGCCAAGCTCGATCACGTGCACCGCGTGCATCTGGCGGTCGAGGCGATGCGGCGCGCGTATCGTGACCGTGCCGAATATCTCGGCGATCCGGATTTCGTGCAGATGCCGATCGCACAATTGACCAGCGCAGACTACGCAGCTGGGCTGCGCGCGTCGATCAATCCGGACAAGGCGACCCCGAGCGATCTGTTGCCCAGCTACATGACCACGCAACAGGGCACGCACACCTCGCATTTCTCGATCATCGACAAGGATGGCAATCTCGTTTCGGAGACGCAGACGGTCAACCTGATCTTCGGCTCGGCGTTCGTGGTGCCCGGCACCGGCTTCGTGCTGAATGACGAGATGGACGACTTCGCTCTCGTCGCCGGCAAGCCGAATGCGTTCGGTCTGCTCGGCAACGACAACAATGCACCGAAGCCGGGCAGCCGCCCGCTGTCGTCGATGACGCCGAGCTTCGTCGTCGGCAAGGACAAGATCGGCGTGATCGGCACGCCCGGCGGCAGCCGCATCATCACGATGGTGCTGGAAGGCATCCTGGCCTTCGTCGACGGCGAGCTGCCCGAAAAATTCGTCGGCAACCCGCGCTACCACCACCAGTACATGCCCGATGTGATCTCGGCCGAGAAGGGCGCATTCACGGCCGACGAGGTCAAGGTACTCGAAGCAATGGGCCATAAAGTCAACGAATCCGAGCGACGCTGGGGCTTCATGAACGCGGTGAGCTGGGATCGCAAGACCGGCGAAATGCACGCCGGCTCCGATCCGCGCGGGGACTCGGGGAGCGGGGTGGTGAAGTGATTTGCCCAAAGCGGGGCGCTGCAAGCGCGGCCTACGCGTCCGCACGATGCGGCCAGGCGAACGTCGCCGTGCCGGTCCCGAAAGGATGGCCTCGATGAAACTCTGGTCCCTCCTTGGCAACTCGCAAAAACTCG
>JBDTYM010000046.1:0-33538 GCA_040005635.1 Dokdonella sp.
GGCCCGCCTGATCGACATCGTCGCGCGATGTCGATCAGGCGGGCATCGCGGCTCTACTTCGAAAAACGGGCATCCGTGCCTTTAGGCATCAATGTCAGCGGTACTTCCATCACCGAATCAACCGGAAGGGCGTTGGCCTTGGCCGCTTCACGCACGGCTTCCTCGCTCGGCGCGTCATAGACGCAATAGGTCTTGGTCTTGTCCTTGTTGGTGTAGGACATCTCCCACGTCACACCGAACTTTGCATTGTTCGCGTTGACCGTTTCCTTCACCGTCGAATCGAGACCTGCGAGCGCGCCCGCGGGAAACGTGCGTTCGATGATGTAGCGGTGCACACCGCCGCTATTGTCCGCGGCAGCATGGGCGGATGAGAAACACAGGACGGTGAGTGCTGCGCAAAATGACTTCATGGTGGTCTCCAAGGTTGGCAAGATCGCTTCGATCGCATCGGGAACGTCACGGGCCATGCACTGAGCGACCGCGGACTTGCGCGGCTATCGACCCTTGCGTACGGCTGTGCGCTTGAGCTCGATCGAGCGCCTGAACGCGCGTCCGCCTCGTCGCGGCGTTTGCTCGTTCATGCACGGCAGGAGCGTGCCCGTGATCGGAGACACGCCTGACAGCGGTGAGGTTGCTCGCGCACCGATTCCGATCCGACTTCACCTAAAACGGGCTACAGCCCCTCGTTGCGACATTGCAGCAGAACTTCTCAGTGACTCATCGGCTTCACGCAGTTGACCATCCACGCCTTGCCGTAGCGATCGATCAGCATGCCGAAGCGGTACGCCCAGAACGTTTCCTCCAGCGCCATCTGCACCGTAGCGCCATCGGCCAGCGCAGCGAACACGCGCTCCGCTTCGGCCGGCGTATCGACCATTACATTGACGCAACCACGGCTGGACGACGGGTGCGGCGGGCCGTCGGCCCCCATCAGGACGCCATCCGCCGTATCGAGCTGCGTATGCATGATGCGGCCAGGGCTCTCAGGTGGCGTGTCCTTCGCCATCGGCGATTCAGCGTACGTCATGCGCATCGTGATCTTGCCTTCGAAGACGGTCGCATAGAAATCGAAGGCCTCTTTGGCCTGGCCGTCGAAGTCGAGATAGGGAATGAATTTCATCGTCATTTCTCCGTGTCTGAATAAGGCCGTCCGCTGCACAAGGACGGCGTGTTCAACGGAGACGACGATCGAAGGCAGGCCGGATCGACAGGATCACGCAAAGAAAAACGCACCCCTCCCAGCGTCACGCGCGCGCTGGACTGCGGCGATTCGTGCCCGCCAGGAGAAGCTTTGGGGCCTTTGCAACGGCTCAGCGACGTCTTACCAGACCAAATCGTCCGGGACCTTGAACTGCTGGTAGAACTCGTCGTCCTCGCCTTTCGCGCCGGCGCTGTCGGGGCGGCCGTGATCGAGCACGATCGCGCTGACATCGCGCGCATAGATCTTGTCGGCCGCCGCGCGTGGCAATAACTCGTAGCCTTGCTCGTGGCGGGCGATGACCAGCGTTCCGTGGGCGAGCTGTGCACGCAGGGCCTCGTTGACGAGCACGCTGTGGATCTTGCCCTCGTCGGTAAATCGATAGGCGATCTCGCCTTCACGCTTGACCTTGTGCGTCTCGACGATCTGGCGCACCTGTGCGCGCAGCTCGTTGGCGCGCGCCTGCGCATTGCGCTCCGCGGCCAGGGCGCGATCGCGCTCGGCCCGCTCGAGCTGAAGCTTCTGCGCGTTGATCTGCTCGGCGCTCGGCGGTGCCGGCGCTTTGCCATGACGCTGCTTCTCCTGTTCGCGCACGACTTCAGCGACCTTGGCCTTCTTGACCAAGCCGGCTTTGAGCAATTGATCCTGCAGCGGATTGCGCATACGAATGTTGACGATGAGTTCGCACGATATCGTCGATGATTGTAGCGCGACGACGGGCCGTCGTTTGCCAGCATGACCGCCGTCGTGGTTCGGCATGCGTCCTGCGTACGCAGCCACGGCATTCGTTCGCCGTCGCCCGTTTGCGCTACTGTTTGTCGACGCACCAGGAGCGACCAACGCGGGGAATGGCTTCCTTTCAACCCGCCAATCGATCATTCGCATGAGTCCAAAAACCAAACCGTCTCGTCGAAACCTCCGGTCGAGCGCGAGGCCGCGGCACCCATTCGGCGCCGCCTACATGCTCGCCACCATCGCTCTGCTGGCCGGCTGCGCCACGCAGGAGCGCGCACAGGGTCCGCTGCGCCGGCCAGCCGACGTGCGCGCGGAGCTCGTGCTATTGCTGCCGCCGAAGACGAGCGACCGCGCGGGTTGGGCCGCCGACATCACGGCTGCTTTCGCGGCGCTCGAGATCGATGCGGCGACGCCCAATCTCTGCGCCGCGCTGGCGGTGGCCGAACAGGAATCCAACTTCGTCGTCGATCCGGTCGTGCCGGGCCTCGCAAAGATCGCTCGCGCCGAGATCGATCGCCGTGCCGAGCAGCATGACGTGCCGCAGTTGCTCGTGCGTGGGGCGTTGCTGCTGAAGTCATCCAACGGCAGGAGCTACGGCGACCGCATCGCGACGGTACGCACCGAACAGGACATGAGCCGCATCTACGAGGACTTGATCGGCCGGGTTCCGCTGGGCAAGCGACTGTTTGCCGATGCAAACCCCGTGCACACCGCCGGTCCGATGCAGGTGAGTGTCAGTTTCGCAGAGCAGTACGTGCGCGAGCATGCCTACCCCTACCCGATCGATGGCTCGATCCGCCACGAGGTCTTCACGCGCCGCGGTGGCGTCTACTTCGGCATCGCTCATCTGCTCGGCTACCCGGCTACGTACGATCGGATGATCTATCGCTTCGCCGACTTCAACGCCGGCTTCTACTCGAGTCGCAATGCGGCGTTCCAGAACGCCGTCAGCCTGGCCTCTGGCATTCCGATCGCGCTCGATGGCGACCTGATCAATTACGACAGTGACAAGCCGGGCACGACCGAACTGGCCGTGCGCGCGCTGGCCCGGCGTCTCGATCTGAGCGATTCGCAAATCCATCGTGCGCTCGAACAGGGCGAGAGCATCGAGTTCGAGCAGGCGCCGCTGTATCGGGACGTATTCGCACTGGCCGAGAAAACGGAACGCAAGTCGCTGCCACGCGCCCTGCTGCCACGCATCGACCTCAAGAGTCCGAAGATCACGCGCAAGTTGACGACCGACTGGTTTGCGTCGCGAGTCGATCAGCGCTATCAGGCCTGCATGGCGAAGGCGCAGCGCTGACACCAGCGCACGCGGCCTCGCACTATTTTGGGCGGCACGATGCCGGCACGCCCGTGCGCAGCGCGATCGTTGATCGCACCGCGTAGTTTCCTGACGCGTGGATTCAGTAGTAGGTGCGCGCCGTGACTTCGAAGCCCGAGCTGCCTTCGGTGTGTCGATAGAACGCACCGAGTGCGAATGTGCGGTTCAGATGGAACACCGGGCCGGCGACGAATTCGTTGGTGCGGCGACCCAGCACGTCGGTGTGACTCGTACTCGCGATCGCTTCCATCCATGGCGCTACGCGGTGCCTCACCTCGAAGATCACCGACCCGCCGGTATCGCGTACCGTGCCGACGAACGGCTTGTCGAACTGCGCTCGCATGACCGCGCCTTCGACCGCGATCATCGTGTCGTCGCCCAGCAACCAGTGGCCGCCGGCGCCGCCGCGCACGGCACGGCTGTTCTTCCAGGCGGCGTTGCCATACGAGCCGGCATTGCCGAACGATCCGAATAGATGGAAGTTGGCACCCATCTGGTAGTAGGCGCCCAAACTGTCGTTCCTGAAGCTCTGGCCATCGACATGGGTTTGCTGATGGCTGAGATAGGCGTAGTCGTAGCTCAGCGGTTCGGCGCTTGCCAATGCGCCGAACATGGTCATCCCGAACAGTGCAGCGGTGACGCGCACCATGGTTAGCCCTCGTCGAACCATCGATGCCGTGGATGGTGACGGCATCCACGCACGGCCGCAACGATGGCAGATGGCGGGCTCGAACGAAACGCACCGGCTGGGTCTCGATCGATCCGGTGCGGATGCCGCACTCGAGATCGAAGGTCGACTTGACTGCCGCAACCCGACAGGTCCTACGGGCACCCCCATCAACTCGCGCGGGCGGAAAATGCTATCCATACCGGCGCAGTGCGCATCGAAAATCTGCGCGACCTGGAATTCCTCGAGCTTGCCTGCCGTCCAGGCAGCACTCGGGCCTTTTTCCACAACGCGCGCCCGGCGGTGAGACATTCGTCACATTTTGCCAATTCCACAGATGGACTACGCCCACATCGGCGCACCAATGGCACGCAATCTGCTTTCACCAGGCGTCTTGTCTATCAGGGGTGAGGGCATGAACCACAAAAGCGGTTTCCGTTTCACAGCCTGCGTGGCGACTCTGGTTCTCGCTACCGCATCGTCAATCGCGTTGGCGGCCGAAGGAGCCAGCTGCGTGGTGCGGGCTGCCGGTGCACAGAGCGCATCCAACGCGACGATTGGGCACGTAGACGCCCAGGGCAAATGCGTGTTGAAGGCTACTCCTGCGGAAAAGGGAGACGCCGGCCTGGAAGCCAGTGCACAGTGCCGCGATCTGTCATTTAGCTACAACAAGCGGCGCGATAGCGCGTGCGCCAAGCACGGCGGCGTGCTGGAGTGGCTGGCGCAGCAGTGATCCAATGGGTGTGCGGCTCGGGTTTGCTGCGTGGTTCTGCGCGTGGCACGGGCTCGGCTCGTCGGCACATGCGTCGAGAAACGCCCTCGACCCACGCACTCGTCGATCTGCGTCGACGCCGACGGTGAGCCGGCAATGGCTGCGTGACGAGCGGGCATGACTGTCCCCGCACGACGCCGGCAATCCGTGCGCAACGCCCTCTTGCATGCGACGTTGCGTGGCATCGACCCAACAGCGTACGTCCGACAACGCTGCGGCTCGGCCTACGTCGCGGTTGAGACCGCTTGCGGCTGCGAGGTGCAATTTTCGTCGAGTTGACGTACTTCGCATTCGACATCCCACTCGTCACCATGGACCTGCAGGAAACGCCGGGTGCACGCCAGCGCCTCCTCCATCGATTCCGCCTGCAGCATGGCATAGCCACCAATCACTTCCTTGCTCTCGGTAAACGGTCCATCTGTCGACTTCAGCTGGCCGTGCGTGAGGCGCACTCGCACGCCCTCGGCGGTCGGCCGCAAGCCCGCTGTTTCGAGCAGCGTGCCGGCCTTGGTCATTTCGTCGATCAACTGGCCCATATCCGCCATCAGCTGCTCGCTCGGTCGCAGGCTGCTGTTCTCGTTGATCCTGATCATCGAAAGAAATCGCATCGTTGCTGTCTCCAGTGGGTTGCCTGCGCAGGCGGGCGGCGGGCCGACGTCGCAGCGCGGGTAACCCGTCCATGCCTACGCGACGAACGAGAGAGGCGTGAATCGACAGGGTGATTCGATGTGTCCCGGCATGCGGTCCTCACGCCACAGGATGGATCAGCAGGCTCTCGGCGCAATCAACGACGGTCTTCCGTTGCCAGAGCGGCGTCCAGCCCAATACCCGCTGCGCCGTCGCCGATGCCCCATGCCGGCATCCGACGCGACACGTGAGCGGTGCTCCACGCGATCACTGCGAGCAGTGCAGCCTGCAAAGGCAAACGCAGCAGCAAAGCCCAGTAAGGCACGCCGAACAACTCCGGGCGTTGCAGCATGTAGATGTGGCAGGGCGTGACCGCGAGCGTCAGCAGGAACAAGCCGATCCCTGCCGCGCGACGCGTCCGCGACCACAGCAAGCCGATCGCACCGAGCAGCTCGAACGCGCCGCTCACGAGCACCGCTGCACGCGGCCACGGGATGTACGGCGGCACGATGCGCATCTCGACCTCGGTCAGCGCGAAATGCGCAATCCCGCCGATGAAGAACCACAAGAACACGAAGGCGATCGCCGCGATACGCCAACGGCCCAAGCCAGCGACGGCGCTGATGCCGGCGTGGCCGCGTGGGATTCGTAGCGGGCTGCGTGCATCACTCACGCGCCTCTTATCCGCAGCGTCAATCCTTTCAGGAAATTGCGCAGCATCTGGTCCCCGCAGGCACGATAGTTCTTGTGCCCGGGCTGGCGAAACAGGGCGGACAACTCGGGTTTGGAGACGGCGAAGCCGGCGTCCTCGAACGCCCGGTGCATGTCGACATCCTTCAGCTCGAAGGCGACCCGGAGCTTCTTCAGCACCAGATTGTTGGTGACGCGGCGCTCCACCGGCCGCCCTGCACGTGTTTCATCGCGACCCCGCAACTGCACGATGAGGCCATCGAGGAAATGAGCGAGCACCGCGTCGCTGCACTCGGCATAGCCCTCTTCGCCGTCCTTCTTCAGGAAGGCGCGCACGGTCTCTTTCTCCAGCACAAAGTCCGCATCGGCCAGATGCACGATCTCGACGACCTTGCCATCGCTGAGATCGAGCATGTAGCGGATGCTGCGTAATACGTCGTTGTGGATCATGTTTTGCCTGGCGGGAAGATCGTCGGAGCGACGCCGGATAACCTTCCCACTATGCAGGCGTGTGCGCCAGTCCGGGCCTGACATTCTTGCCAATCGGCCGCGAGCGTGCGTGGGCGCGCGCCCTTCATTGCGGAAAGTCGGCGACCGCGCTGGGCGCGGGCATCGTCCCGTTGCGCAGCCGCGCAGTGCCGAGAGGGAGTGGCTGCCACGGCTTGCCGGCAGCGAACTCTTCGAGGCTCGTGTAGTTGCCGATCACATCATAGCGATCGACGACGAAGGGCTGCCCCTCGCCGGCCAGTGGCGACGCACCATCGCTGACATGAAAATGCAGATGCGGGCCGGTCGAGTCGCCGCTGAATCCGAGCGCGCCGATCACCTGGCCGCGGCGTACATGATCGCCCGGATGCACGCGGACGCTGCCAGGCTCCAGGTGTTCGTAATGCGCATAGCGGCCATCGCCGAGGTCGAGCGACACGAAGTTGCCGCTCGCCTCGCTCAAGCTGTGCGCGGGATTGTCCAGCGTACGGCTTTGCGGATAGTCGCCGCGCGTGGCCACCACGCTGGCATCGGCGACTGCGAGCACCTCCTCGCCAAGGCCGAGCCAGTTCGCCACGACGTGTTCGTCGCCGCGCGCGTGTTCGCCCTTGGCATTCAACCGGATCCAGTCGATCGCAAAACGCGCGGGTATGCGCACCTGTCCGTCCAGCGCGAACAGCACGCGCCGATGCCCGCGCGCAAACGACGCGCCGTAGATCGCAACCCACGGCCCGCCACGCAGCGGTGGGCCCACGCTCGCCGATGCGCGCTGCGCCAGCGCGGTCGTTCCGCCGAGCACCTGGCCCCGCTCGCGCCCGCTTGTCGTGATGGCCTCGTACGCGAGTCGATGCGTCAACTGCCGCGGCAACGCCGTGTCGGCCAGCATGGCGATCTCGATGTAGATCACCGCGTGCATGCCCGGGGCGATTCCCTGCCTGGCGTCCGGCGATTTGCCGCTACCGACGATCGCGGAGCGCGCGAGCAGCGTGCCGCCTTCCCACGACGCCAGTGGCGGCTTGGTCGAGTCGGCGTCGAGCACGTCCAGCCGTGTCGGCAGCAGCGCGACGTTCGCGTAGTTGGTGACATGCAGCTCGTAGACCAGCTGTCGACTGCCTTCGCTGATGACTGCGGTCGGCGGCTCGGAAACTTGGAGATCGAACGACTGCCGCAGCGTCGTCGCGGCGCCCGCACCGAGCGACAAGCTCAGCAGACAGCAAAGCAGGAAATATCGCATGAGTGTGGCAGCCACATGGGAGAACAGGTCGTGCCGACGCCCTATCGAGCAACGACGAGATCGCGGCAACTGTAGGGGAACGCCTGGAGGGACGCCCATGCCATAAGTCCAACTCGATCCTCGCGCCCACGGCCATCTGCATTGAAGCGCGCCCCTACTCCGCAGGCTTGCGACGATCCCGGCCAACCCGATCATCTTCGCTTCGCGAGCCCGGAGCGTGTTCCGATCATCACCGCATTTGCTTGACGTTGCGGCATACCCAGGTATTGCCAATAAAGGACGAGGACTTCCGCTGCACATTTGATCGCTATATAGACCAGGCTCCAGACGATCGCCGCACGAGCCGGGTTGTCCCTCACCCATGCACCGCTGATCAGCACAGCGGGAATCGGCGCCACGATGAGGGTCACGATTTTCGGCGCACCGGAGAGCGCCATGTTGGACACGAACACACCGCCGCGCCGGCGCCAATCGAGCCAATCGCCGATGGCCGCGACCGCGACCAACACGGCGCTGATCAGCAACGGCCGCCAGATAGTGAGCGCCGCGAGTGCTTTTAGAGGATCGCCGGAATACAACAGCGGGTCCAGATGCGCCTTGTCGCCGCTGAGGCTGATCCAGTACACCCCGGCGAGCCAGATCAGCGCCAGCGAGAGCACGCCCATGCGTTGCAGCATCGGCATGGCCGGATCGCCGACACGCGAATCGCGCGGAACTGGCAGCAGAGCGACGTGCGAGATCGCGCTCAGCATCAGCACTTCGAGAATGCCGTACAGCGCGATCGCGACCGGCGAGGACTGCCCGGTGACGACTAGATAGAACAGAAACGCGTTGGTGCCGAGGATCGTCGCGCACTGGTAGGCAGCCGCCAATGGCGTCGGCTTCGGAAAGCGCAGCCGCAGCGCCTCGATGTCAGCCGCATCGTCGCGAGTTTTCTCCATCCTGCCCTCTGTCTCGGCGCGCTCGCCATTCGCTTCAAGGATCAATGCTACCGAGGGAGCGAAACCGAACTTCGCCCATCCGCACCCCACCCCTTCAAACAGCGCTCGATGCAAACTCGGATGGCAGTGTGCGCGAGGCAGTTCCGACGTACGGAGTTGCGTCGCCGTTTTTCGCCCGCAGCAGCCATGCCAATCCGAATCCGGCTAGCCACCGAGCCGCTGCGCCTTCACCAGCAATGGCGCGACGTTGCCCTGCGGCAGTTCGGCGGCGCGCTGATCGAGCCATTGCAGCAACGGCGTCCAATCCTCGCGGTGCGACCTTGCCGCCGCGCTGTCGTCATCGAAGATGCTGCGGCCGAGCTCGGCAAAACCCACGTAGGTCTGCGAGTCGCGCACGCGGATCTTGGCCGCGTGGGTCAGCCGATCGAGCGCGGCGTCGAGCTGCTTGGCCGAATGCGTGCGCTCGCGCAAACGGTTCGCGATCAGCGCCACGCGCAGTCTTCCGCTGCGCATCTCGTGCAGCTTGCGCACCCCCTCGATGAAGACCAGGGTGGCGCGCAAGTCGATCGAAGACGGCACGACCGGGATCAGCAGTACATCGGCATGCCGCGCAAAGCGCTCAAGCTCGTGCGCGCGCAGCCCTGCCGGTGTATCGATCAACAGCACCTGGGTCGGCGACGGAATTCGCAGCAGCCAGCCTGCCGTCAAGCCGTATTTGGGGTCGTTGCTGCCGAGCGCGTGCACCGGCGCCAAGTGCGCGGCGCGCAGTCCGCACCAGGCCAGCGACGAGCCTTGCGGATCGCAGTCGACCAGGGTGGTCCGCTTGCCGCTGCGCGCGAAGTATCCGGCCAGCGTGGTCGTCAGCGTGGTCTTGCCGCAGCCGCCTTTACTGTTGGCTACGAGTATCCGGAACATGCCCTTCCCCCAAAGCGGGCGTTGCGCCCGCTCCGCCGAATCTACGCTATTCCACTCGGATATTTTTGGACAAGGCCGCAAAATTAATCAGGGGCCGCGTGCGGCACTGTGCCGGCGCGAATCGTGGGCAGACAGACGAGTGCTGGGACGATGGCTGCCTAACCGCGCGCCAGGCATTGCGTCCCGGGCGCACTCTGGCTCACGCTGCACACCGTCGCGCTGGGTCCGGGGGAGTCGGAATGCGCTATCGCGCCTTCATCAGCTACAGCCACAAGGACGCCCGCTGGGCGCGCTGGGTGCGCCGGAATCTGGAGGGCTATCGGACGCCGGCGCGACTGCGTGGCAGCGTGGGTGAATTCGGCCCACTGCCCGATCGCCTGCAGCCGATCTTCCGCGATCGCGATGACCTGGCCAGTGCCGGCAGCCTGAGTCCGAAAATCGAAGCGGCACTGGCCGACTCCGAAGCGCTGATCGTGATCTGTTCGCCGAATGCCGCGCGCTCGCCGTGGGTCAATGGCGAGGTACTGCTTTTCAAGCGTATGGGTCGCGCCAACCGCGTGTATTGCCTGATCGTAGCCGGCGAACCCGATGCAGGTGACGCGAGCGAGTGTTTCGCGCCGGCGTTGCGATTCGAACTAGGCGCCGATGGCGAGCCTGGCACGCAGAGGGCCGAACCGATTGCCGCCGATGTCCGGCCCGGTACCGACGGCAAGCCACTGGCGCGCATGAAACTGCTGTCCGGACTGCTCGGCGTCGACCTCAACACGTTGCGCCGGCGCGAAGCCGCGCGGCGCCAGCGCCGCCTGTTCGCGATCGCCATGCTGTCGGTGCTGGCAATGCTGGTGACGAGCTTCCTGGCCGTGCAGGCGGTCATCGCACGGCACGCGGCCGAGCGACGCCAGAAGCAGGCGGAGGCATTGGTTGGCTTCATGCTCGGCAATCTCTCCGAGAAGCTTGCGCAGGTGTCGCGACTGGACATCATGGAGTCGGTGAATGATCAGGCGATGGCGTATTTCCAGTCGCTCCCCACCACCGATGTCACCGAACAATCCCTCGAACAGCGAGTCAGCGCACTGGTAAAGATCGGCAATGTCCGGCGCGACCAGGGCCACCTGCCGGAGGCACTGCAAAGCTATCAGGCGGCCGACACGCTGTCGGCCCAGCTGGCGCGAGCCGCGCCCTCCCATCTCGAACGGCAGCTCGCCCACGCCCGCATCCTGAGCTACATCGGCATCACCCATTGGTACCAGGGCCAACTCGACGACGCCGAGTCGGCATTCAAGGCGGTGCAGGCCGCTCTGCTGCAAGCAAGACCGCTGGCACCGGCAAACGCGGAGCTCCTTTATCAGCTGTCCAGCGTCGACAACAATTTCGGACACGTGCTCGAAGGTCGCGGCCGCAACGACGAGGCCCTGGCGCAATACCGCAGCATGCTCACGCTGGCGCAGGAACTGGTGCAGGTCGATGCGAGCAATCACGAATGGGTCTCGCAGTCGGGCCTGGCGCACAACAATCTTGCCAAGATGGCCCTGCTCGGCGGCGACCTGGCGACTGCGGTAACCGAGTACGAGGCCGATCTGGAGATCCAGACCAGCCTGGCGCGACGCGATCCGCAGGACAACGACCAGGCGGAAAAGGTGCTGCTGTCGCGCGCCGCGCTCGGCCGCACGCAGGCGTTGAGCGGCGACGTCGAGAGCGGCATTTCCAATCTGCGCAAAGCGCTCGACGAGGTCGCGCGGCTGCTCGTGATCGCCGCCGACAACAGCTCTTTCCTCGAGGACGAAGGACTCTATAGCGTCCAGCTCGCGCGCTGGCTGCGCACGACGGCCGACCCGGTGGGCGCCAGCGCGCTGGCTGCTCACGGAATCGCGCTGTTCGAACGGTTGACGCAGCAGGACCCGGCCAATACCGGTTGGCAGCGCGCGCTGGCGACAGCACGGATCGAACAGGCGCAACAGGCACGCGACGCCGGCCGCGGCGATCTCGCGCGCGAGCACGCACGCGCCGCACTGGCGGTGCTCGAGCCACAGCTGCGGGAGCGCCAGCAAGACCGCGAGACCGTGCTGGCGACGCTGGCCGCCCAATTGTTGCTGGCTGACGTGACCGACGCCGACACGGCCTTGCGCCTGCGCAATCAGGCTGTGCAGACGGCGCAGGCACAATCCTCGGCGCGGCACGATCCACGCCTGCTGGCACTGCAGATCGAAGCCTTGCTCGCCCTCGGACGCAAGCCCGACGCGCAGTCCGTCCTTTCCACGCTGTGGGACACCGGCTTGCGTGACCCGCGCTTCATAGCCCTGATGCGCCAGGAGCGTATGCCCATCCCGGCGGCGCCCGCCGGCAAGCCCGTTCCACCCTGAGCACCGCCGCAACGAACAGCGCCCGGCTCACGGCCGACCCGACGCCGGCCGGCGTCGCAAAGCGCGATCCGGCGCACGATTTCCACCGTGCCCTCGACAGGCGTACGCTGATGCCACCGGCGGCCAGCGACGTTCCAGCCGGGCGTATCTTTCGACGTCGCGATCTCAGGAGCAGGCAATGAGCATGGGCAATCCCGACGAAGACGAAGAGATCAGCGACGAAGGCCAAGAAGTATCCGACGAGTCGGATGCGGACGCTGACAGCGAACCGCAGCAGCCCGCAACCATTGCGGGGCGTTCGGCCTCCAACCCTAATATCATCAACAAGTAGTCGCCGACACAGCGCCGCACGCGATCGATGTGAGTGCCGCCCGGGTGGGGCGGCACAGGTCTTTGATCGATTGCGAGGTACGATCGAAGCATCGCTTGGACGCCTCGCGGGACCTGTAGGACAAGAACGCGCGCAGGTCATCATCCGCTCCGAAACTCAGCGAAAATGCGGTCTGATACAGGCGCCAGCAGCCGCAGCTTTCCCTTTGCATGCGCAGCATGGAACGTTCCGCAGCCTGCTCAATTCTTTACTGAGCCGGGCAACCGATGGGACAAGCGGTTGACGTCCAAAGACGTTGCCAAAGTCAGTACCGATCAAGCCCGATCGCATCCCAAACGTCGGCAAGCGCGAACAATCGCGTTCGCAATATCGGCACATGACGGAGCCAACGCGTCGGCTAGCGTGGAGGGCTCCTTCCCGACACGGAAATACATGCATGAAGATCCCGACAGCAGCACTTGCCGTGAGCCTCTCGCTGGCATTCCTCGGACTCGCGCCGGACGCTGCAGCAACGAAGGATGCAGCGGACGCGCGGACGCGCCCGTGCGAACGCGAACTCGAGCAAGCGACCTTGGAACTGGAGCAAATCTTCGTCCGGCGCGACCTCGACGCATTCATGGCGCCGTTCCTCGACAACGCGGTCCAGGTCGTCGGGACGGGACAGGTACTCGACGGCAAGCCGGCGATCACGGCGTTCTACCGCGCGGTGATGGCGAACGAATTCACCTTCAAGCGGACAATTACGGCACAGAGGTTCGAACAGTGTTCGAGCGCTATCGTCGTCGATCATATCGAGTTCACGACCTCAGCCGGTGTCACGTCGCAAGCGATTGATGTGGCGAACTGGGTACGGGTGGGCGGAAAGTGGAGATTGATCTCGGATACGACGACGCCGATTGCCAAGTCCTGAAGCTTGGCGTTCGGATAAGCAGGGGGTTTGCAGGCGACATCGGTGCAATCGATCGAACCCGTGCCCGCAAAGCGCGTGCTCGACAGCTGCGCGAGGCACCCTAGATTCCAATAGAGCCGCCTCAGCGCGCAATCGCAGCATTGAAGGTGACGTCGTAGTCGAATTTTGTGTTGTCGTCACCGAATTCGTGAGGAGCGATCATATGCAGGCGGCCGCTTAAGGCTTTTGCATCGAGCGATGTCATTTCGAACGTATCCAACCCGCTCGTATTGAGCCAGCCGTGATTGATTTCGGCGACGTAGATGTCGTTGCTGTCGGCGCTCTTGCCATGGCCGGACATGTCGTTGCCGATGGTTACGGCAATCGCGTGCAGTGTGCCGGCCGCCGCCTGCTTGTCGAGTTGGTCGCGATCGTGGCGCAACGCGTCGTCGCTGATCGGCTTGTCCGTGAGAATCACGCGAAGGTCTTCCCTTTCCTTGTCGAAATGGTTCGGTTGCGCGAATGCATAGGCGTGGCTCAGCACGATCGCCTTGCCGTTGACCGTCATCGAACCCTTGGCCGTCCCCTCTTGCGCACTCGCGAGCAGCGGACAGACAACGCCCAGCAGCAGCGCGTATCCCAGCATCTGACGCAGCAGCATCGTCTCCCTCGCCATGAAGGGCGGGCCGCTGCAGCCTACTCCGATGGTTGAACGGGCATCGGAAGCCAACGCCGATGCTCCTCGAGATCAACGCGGCACAGGTAGATTGACCTTCCTGCAAAACGCCGCGAAGCGCGCATCGTCCTTGTAGCGCATCAGGTACGTATCGAAGAGCAGCAACTGGATGCCGGAATCCCGTGCGGCATAGGCGCGATCGAGCCACTCGAACATCTGATCGGGTTGCCTGCGCAGCGCGTAGACCTCGGCGATCTGCACGGCCGAATCGTCGCCCTGCTGCTCGATCAACGTGTGCAAGGCCGTGTCGGCTGCGGCGGCATCGCCGGCAACCTGCTGCGCCAGAGCGAGTGCAATCACCTTCCAGTTGCCGGGCGCCATCGACTCGGCGATACGCAGCGCGCCCGCCGGGTCATTGCGCAGGATCGCCAGGGTGGTGAGGCCGGCGTAAGGGGTCGGGCTGCCTGGACGCAGCTCGATCGATGTGCGGACCGCCTGTTCGGCTTCGTCGAGGCGGCCCAACGCGACAAGAAATCGACCGAGAAAATTGAAGGCGCCAGCACGCCGTGGATCGACGATCAGCAATTTCCGCAGGAGTTCGACCGCCTGTTCGAGTTGTCCGCGGGTCCCCATCAGCAGCGCCAACTGCAAGCGCGCCAGAGTATCGTCCGGCGCGAGCGCCACAGCGCGCTGATACTCGGCTTCCGCAGCGGGCCAGTCGAGCTGCTCGGATTGCAGCAGGAAGCCTCGCGCGACGTGCGCGGCGGCAAGATCGGGATCCAGCGCCAGGGCCTTGTCGGCAGTCAGCTGCGCTTGTTCGTAGGCGCGTCGTTTCTCGTCGCCACCGAGCGAGGACTGCGCCAGTCCGCACCACGCCATCGACAGGGCGGCGTAGGCACGCGCATAGCGTGGATCGAGACGGATCGCTGCCTCGAAATCATCGATAGCGCGCCTTTGTTCGTCCACCGGTCCCGCGGTGATATGAAAACGGCCCTGCAGATAGGCGTTGTAAGCGTCGAGGCTGCCGCTCGGCGGATGCTCGCTCTGCTTCGCGCCGGCTGGCGCGCTGACGAGTTTGGCGCGCAGCGCCTGCGCGACCGCCTGCGTGATCTCGTCTTGCAGCGCGAACAGGTCGCGGTAGGGCCGATCGAAATTCTGCGACCACAAGGTCCGCCCATCCGCCGCGCTGACCAGCTCGGCGCGCACGCGCACCGCATCGCCGGCGCGTCGCACGCTGCCTTCGAGCAGATGCACCACGCCGAGTTTCACACCGATGGTCCTGGCATCGTCGCGGCTGTCGCGAAACTGGAAGGAGGAATTGCGGCTGATCACTTTGAGGCTGTCGAACTGCGAGAGCGCGGTGATCAGGTCTTCCGACAGGCCGTCGGAGAAGTACTGCTGGTCCTTGTCGCCGCTTTCATTGGCGAGCGGCAGCACCGCGATGGACTGAGCGTCCGTGCTGGGAATCGGCGCATTGGCAGCCTGCGCTGCGGCAACGGGCGCGCGATCGCGCCTCTCGCCCTTCGGTGCCGGGGCGATCCCCCACAGCACGCCACCGCCGATCGCGAGCAATAAGGCGAGGATCGACAACTCGACGCCAGTGACGCGTTGCGCACCGTGCTCACCGTGATACCAGGCGAGCACGACCACGACGAACACGCCGACCGCGAGCATCACGATAAGACCGCGCATCGCGGCCTCCGGCCAGCCGAAGCGCTGCGCGACGATATCGACCACCTGGATCAGCGCGAACGATGCCGCGATGTAGGCCAGTGTCCACTGCACCAGCTTGCGCTGCTTGAGTCGAT
Source organism: Dokdonella sp. (assembly GCA_040005635.1). Classification (GTDB taxonomy): domain Bacteria; phylum Pseudomonadota; class Gammaproteobacteria; order Xanthomonadales; family Rhodanobacteraceae; genus Dokdonella_A. The sequence goes on from JBDTYM010000046.1 coordinate 15,654, forward strand.
CCAGAAAATCGATCATCGGCCCTGCCCCGTCACCCCGGGGAATCATAGTCTGGATTGGCGTTGGCTCACGCTGGCCGGAACAGACGAAGGCAGGCAAAGCCTGCGATCGCGGTTCTACGCCGCGTCACCGCGACGCCGCCCTTCGCTCTACACTTCGCGCCAGACTCAGGGGAGAAATCATGCAACGACTCACCGCGCTGATCGCAGGTCTCGTGCTGGCGTTGGCCAGCCATGCACAAGGCACTTCCGCCACCTCTCCGACGCCGACGATCACCGTACTCAAAGCCGCGCACCTGTTCGATGGCAAGAGCGGCGTGCTGACTTCGCCCGGCGTGGTCGTCATCAAGGACGAGCGCATCTTCGCCATCGGCAAGGACGCGTCGATTCCGGCCGACGCCAAAGTCATCGATCTCGGCGACGCGACGCTGATGCCCGGCTTCATCGATGCGCACACGCACATCACGATGGATCACGACGACGACTGGGCGAAGGCGTTCTACGAAAGCACGCTGCGCTCGGCGGTCGAGCAATCATTCCATGCGGAAGCCAATGCGCGCACGACGCTGCGCGCGGGCGTCACCACCGTACGCGATGTCGGCAGCAGCGATTTCATCGACGTCGCGCTGCGCAACGCGATCCGGGACGGCCTCGCCGAAGGCCCGACGATCTTTGCAGTCGGCCACGCGATCGGCTCCACCGGCGGCCACTGCGACAGCGCGCCCGCGCCCGCCGATCGCTTGACGCCGGCGGCAACGATGGAAGGCGTCTGCAACGGCCCCGAGTCGTGCCGGCTGGCGGTGCGCCAGCAGATGAAGTACGGCGCCGACTGGATCAAGATCTGCGCCTCCGGCGGCGTGCTGTCCGAATCCGATCCGGTCGACGTGCCGCAACTGACGCCGGCCGAACTCGGCGCAATCATGGGTGAAGCACACGCCTGGCGCCGCAAGGTCGCGGCACACGCGCATGGCGATCTCGCCGCGAAGCAGGCCATCGAGGCCGGCGTCGATTCGATCGAACACGGCAGCTTCCTCACGGTACCCACGCTGCAACTGATGAAGCAGAAAGGCGTCTACCTGGTGCCGACACGCATGACGCAGCTATGGGTCAACAAAAAGGCCGACAGCTATCCGCCGAAAATTGCCGCGAAGGCGCGCGCTGCGTATGCGGCCCACAGCGAGATGATGAAGAACGCGCTGAAGGTCGGCGTGCTGATCGCCTACGGCACCGATGCGGCCGTGTATCCGCATGGCATGAACGCCGAGGAATTCGGCGACTACGTCGACGTCGGCATGACGCCCGCCGCAGCTCTGATGACGAGCAGCCGGGGCTCGGCGAAGTTGCTCGGCATCGACGCGGATACCGGCACGCTCGAAGCCGGCAAGATGGCGGACATCGTGGCGGTACCCGGCGACGTGCTGAAGAATGTCCGCGCGACCGAGCATCCGGTGATGGTGATGAAGCACGGCAAGCGCGTAAGGATGGATTGACTGACATCGCGCAGACCCACGCGTTCGCCGCATGCATCGCGCGACTCGAACGACTTGAATCACTCGGCTCTCTCCACCCTTCCTGCAGGCAACTTCGAATGAAATCCTCTCGTCTCGCACGCAGCCGCATCCGTCAGAACCTCACCCTCTCGATGGCCGTCGCCGCGCTGCTCGTCGGACCCTGTATTTCATGGGCCGCCAAGCCCGACACCGCCGCCATCCAGCGCGAAGTCGTCAAGCGTCACGACGAGGCGGTCAAGCGCTTGCAGGACTGGATCGCGCTGCCGTCGATCGCCGCCGAGAATCTCAACTCGCGCGAAGGTGCGGAGTACATGGCCAAGCTGGCGCGCGAGGCCGGCTTCCAGAAAGTCGAGATCCTCGATACCGACGGCAAGCCTGGCGTGTTCGCGACGCTCGATGCAGGCGCCAGGAAGACGGTCGGCCTGTACTTCATGTACGACGTCAAGCAGTTCGACCCGGCCGAGTGGACTTCACCGCCGCTGGAAGCGCGTCTGGTCGACAAGCCCGACATCGGCAAGGTCATCGTAGGTCGCGGCGCGGTCAACCAGAAGGGACCCGAGTCGGCGTTTCTTGCCGCGCTGCATGCGATGCGCGGCGCCGGCAAGAAGCTGCCGGTGAACCTGGTGATGGTGGCCGAGGGCGAGGAAGAAATCGGCTCGCCGCATATCGGCCAACTCGTGCTGCGGCCCGAGGTGCAGGCGGCGATGGCGAAGACCGTCGGCGTGTTCATGCCCGCGGCGTCGCAGGATCTCGATGGCGGCGTCACGGTGACCCTCGGCGCGAAGGGCGTGGTTGAACTCGAATTGGTCGCCAGCGGCGAGAAATGGAGTCGTGGCCCGTCCCACGATGTGCACTCCTCGCTGAAGGCGATGGTCGACAGCCCGGCTTGGCGACTGGTCAAGGCGCTCGACACACTGGTCTCCGCGGACGGCAACACGATCACGATCGACAACTATCCCGTTGCACCGCCGATCAGTGCCGAGGAACGCGCAATGATCGCGGCAGCCATCCCGACGCGCGATGAGGAAAAGAGCAAGAAGCAGCTTGGCGTGCAGCACTGGATCGACAACCTCGGCTGGCAGGCCGCCAACGAACGGCTCGTCTCGCAGCCGACGGTCAACATCGAAGGCCTCGTCGGCGGCTACACGGGGCCCGGCGGCAAGACCGTGCTGCCGCATCGCGCGGTTGCCAAGATCGACATGCGCCTGGTACCGGGCATGACCAGGGACGGCGCGGTTGCGGCGCTCAAGGCCCACCTCGGCAAGCGCGGCTACGGCGATATCGAAGTCAACGTCAGCGGCGGCTACGACCCGACCAGCACGAAGGCGGACGCGAAACTGATCCAGGCGCAGATCGCCGTGTACAGGCAGGATGGCCTGCAGCCGATGCTGTGGCCGCGCAATGCCGGCTCGTACCCGGGCTTCGTCTTCACCGGCGCCCCGCTAAGCCTCGCCTCCGGACACTTCGGCCTCGGCAACGGCAACGGCGCCCATGCGCCTGACGAGTACTACCTGATCGAGTCGAGCCATCCCAAGGTCAGGGGGTATGACGGGGCGGTGATGTCTTTCGTTGAGTATTTGTATGAGCTTGCGAAGTAGGACGCGCACCCTCACTCAGCCTCGGTAGCAGCAGGCCGTGCGCGCGAGCGTAGGGCAATTTAGCAGCGGCTTCGTTTCCACGCCTGTTCCGCGCGCTCGACGAACGTAAACTTCGATCCCCGGCCCCATACCGTCAAAGAGGTTGCAGGCTCCGCAAGAGCGCCTCTTGGACACCACCGATGCGCTCTAGCTGCGGATAGCGCAACGTTCCGTCATAAACCACCCGAACCGTCCGTGTCTTGCCGTCCGTCTCGACGCCTAGGTCGAGCGGCGTGTGCGCCGCTGCTTTGACCGCGGCACGCAGATCCTCAGCGCTGTACGCGGCACCATTCACCGACACCACACGGTCGCCGACGCTGATGCCGGCAAGGAACGCCGGGCCACGCCACGAGGCTGATCGCACGCTGCCGGCGCTGCCGATGGTGAGGCCGATCGAGTAGCCGAGGTCGAGCGTGCCGCCGTCGGCCTCGGTTTGTCGAAACGACTCCGTCGGCGTGTCGCTGAAGGCGAGCCGATAGCCAGCGCGTGTCAGGCCGTCGAGCAGGTTCGCGTCGGAATGCGTGTCGAGGCGCGCGCGCAGATACGCGGCCCAGTCGTAGGGCACGATGCGATTCAGCGCCGCACAGACATCCTCGAATGTGTAGGTATGCGTGACGCGACTGCCGTCGTCGATGCCGAAGAAACCGCGTGCAAAATCATCGAGGCTTGCGCGACCCCCGCTCTTCTCGCGCAGCAGGCCGTCGACTGCGAGCCAGAGCAGCACACCTTCCGGGTAGTAGTCCTCGCGTCGCTGCCAGTCACGCCAGGCAATCGGATGACCGGCCACGTAGAGCGGATCGTTGTTGCTGTCCTGCAGGGATTTCCATTCGCGCCCCACCCGTGCCTTGGCGATGGCGGCATCGAGCGCGAACGCGTCGAGTGTGTCCCGCCGACTGCGCAGGCCGGCGCGCGCCGCGATCACGCGACCCCAGTATTCTGTGAGCCCCTCGTAAACCCAGAGCAGGCTGTTGCGCATCGGCGTGTTGAAGTTCGGCGTCCACAGGTCGGCCGGCTGACGGAAACGACCATTCCATGAGTGCACGTACTCGTGCGCGATCAGATCCATGTATGGCAGGTGCTGTGTGGCGTCGGTAAAAAACGTCGGCATCAGATTGCTCTCGCCTGACTGCAGATGCTCCAACCCGCCGCCGGGCGGGAACGTGTCGCTCAGCGATACCAGTACGTCGTAGTGGCCGAAGTGTTGCGAACGAAACAGGCGCCGTGTCTGCTCGACCATCGATTGCAGCGCGGCAACCTGATCCGCTCTGATCTGCAGGCTCGCCTCGGAATCGGCGAGCAGATCAAGGCGTACCGGCGCCACCCCGCGGGGCGTCAGATCGATTTGTCGCAGATGGCGTCCCGCATAGACGGGCGAGTCGACCAGCGTCTCCAGCGACACCGGCTCGAAGGCGACAACGCCTTCGCTATTTGCAGCCTCGTGCAGCGAACTGGCGAGGTGCAGGCCGTCGGGCAGTTTCAAGCTGGCGGCGACCGTCAGGTTGCGCGCATACCAGCCGGCCGGATACAGCAGCATTCGATGCCACGACACGTTGACGATATCCGCCGTCATTTCCAGCGCTCCGGTGCGCGCGGACGGCGACGAAAGGTACTGGAAATCCAGCTCCAGCGTGTCGACGCCTGGAGGCACGTCGACATGAAACGCGTGCACGTCGACCGCGTCGCGCTGCCACTCGACGCGTGAGCTGCCGGCATGCACGAGGAGACCGGCGAGATTGGCGACCGAAGCCGTCGGCGCGTGGCTGGCCAATTCCCACTCGGGATAGAGCAACGTCATCATGCCTGGCGCCTGCACGGGCACACGTTCGTGCACGCTGAAGATCCGGTGCCCGATGTCGCTCGCATCGACCGCGAGCGCGATGGTGCCCGCGAAGCCGTGGTCGCGCGGCGTGGGAATGCGCGACGCAGGTGTGGTGTATGCCGGTCCCGCGTAGGTGGATGTCTCTATCGCCATCGCAAATGGCGGCATCGACAGTAGCGATGAAAAGAGAACAGCGGCTCTGGTCATGCCACGAGTTGTCCATCGAGTGATCATTGCCGCCAAGCCTAGGCCCTTTCGGGGTCTTCCGAACAGAGACGCGGCTACGCGCGAAAAGCTCTCGTTGCGCGTCGCCCTGTACTGCAAATTGGAGCAATCAGGCGTCGAATTCTGCTACCCCGCAACAGTAACCCCTGGCAAGAGACACTCTGATCCGGGCCTCTCCGGTTTCGCCCTCGGTGCGACGCTCGCGCAGGCAGCACCGTCTATAGCCCCAGCCAACGCCGACAGAAAGCGTGTCTGTTTTTTCGATCACAACCTGGGGAGTTCCACGTGCACAAAACACTATTCCGACTTCTGCTGCTGCTCTGCGTCCTCGTCGCGGCGAGCCCGCTGATGTGCGCCGGCGCGTCCTCGCAGGACCCGAAACTCGAAGACCTCTACGCCGACGTCAACGGCGTTCGCTTGCACTATGTCACCGCTGGCAAAGGCGAGCTGATCGTATTCCTGCACGGGTTTCCAGAATTCTGGTATCAGTGGAAGCCGCAGCTGGCCGAATTCAGCAAGGACTTCCAGACCGTCGCGTTGGACATGCGCGGCTACAACCTGTCGTCCAAGCCAGGCAGCGTCGACCAGTATCGGGTGAAGGACATCGTCGAGGATGTGCGTGCGCTGGCGGAGCATCTGGGACACAAGAAATTCATCCTGGTCGGCCAGGACTGGGGCGGCGTCATCGCGTGGGCGTTTGCGCTGTATCACCCCGAGTACATCGAAAAACTGGTCGTGATGAATGCGCCTCATCCATCCCTCTTCGACCGCGAGTTGAAGGAGAATCCAGCGCAGCAATGGGCAAGCCGCTACATGCTGGCGACGCGCGATCCCGCGCTGGCACAGAAGTACGCCGTCAACGACTATGCGCCGCTGGTGCAACTGGTGCTTGCGGACGGGCTGAAAAGCGGGCGCTTTAACGACGAGGATCGCGAGGCGTACCTCGCCGCGTGGTCGCAGCCTGGCGCACTCGACAGCGCGCTCAACTACTACCGCGCCATGCACCTGGGCCCTGCGGATCCTCAGACGCAGTTTGCCGCGAACGGCAACTACACGCCGGACTTGATGTCGACCGTCGTGCACGTGCCCACCTTGCTGATCTGGGGGCTGAAGGATCCCTACCTGCTTGCTGGGAATTTGAGCGGCATCGCAACGTTCGTCCCCGATCTGGAAGTGAAGCTGCTTCCCGACGCATCGCATTGGGTGAATCGCGAAAAAGCCGACAACGTCAACGCCGCCATGCGCAAGTTTCTCGGCGCGGCTGCCAAGTCAACAAAACCGGAAGCCCCGTGAAGCGCGGCTTGCTCAGTCCGCGTCGACCGTGCCATACGTCAGCGCAAATTCCAGCGCTGCGCAGACCGCAGCAACCTGCGCCGCGTTGCATTGCTCAGGCGTCGCGCGCGGACTGTCGGGATAGACCTCGGTGGTCGTGGTGTAGCGCGCGCCGGTGATGCCCGCACACAGACCGAGCCGTGCCAGCGGATAGCGGATGACCCCCGGTGCGACGATCGGCGAGCCGATGATCTTGCCGTCGCGATCCGCCAGCGCAATGTGAGTGACCTTCGCCACCGCCGCGATCACCGCCTGCTGGAATGCGGGCTGCGGATTGTCGATGTCGTCGACCACATAAAAGCCATCGGGAATTTCGCCGGGCTCGAACGCCTTGCCATCGCGAGCCGCCAGCGCGGGGCCGAATTCGGATTCATCGGAATCGGTGGTCTCGTGCAGGTCGACGTGCACGAGGAAGCGACCCTGCAGGGGAGCGATCAGCCGCATCAATGCGGCCGACTCCTGCGCCGGACTGTCGTCGCGGAACGAGCGGTTCGGATCGATCGCCTGCGCGTTCCAGCGATGAATGCGTTCGTACGCCCAGGGACTTACGCACGGCACCACCAGCAGGTTGATGCGGTCCGTGTAGCGCGTCGCACTCGCCTCGACGAACTGCAATGCGCCGTCCACGCCGCTGGTTTCATAGCCGTGCACGCCGCCGGTGATCAGCGCGGAAGGAAGATCATCACGCCAGCCGCGGCTCTTGACCGCGAACAGCGGATAGCTGTCCGGCGAATAGTCCACAGAGCCGTACTGCGTGACATCGAAGTGCGTGCGCAGGGCTTCGACCCTGCGCAGCACGTCTGTCTCGTAGCTGCGCCGGCGGGTTTGCCGCGATCGCCATTCGGCAACCTCATCGTTGCGCCAAGGTCTTCCAGGCAAGCCGATCGGATAGGGCGCAAGACTCGTCATCATGTTGCTCGCAGGATCGTCGTCGCGGAAACGGAGCGGCACTTTAGCATCGCATGAACCCTAAGCAGGCTCGGCCGCGGAGGTGGGTCGGTGCGACCGCACACTCGGCGCCGATACCTGATCCGACCGCATGCGCAACCTCTTCATAGCGGCCGCGTCGTGGCCCGCCTGACGATAACAGTCGCCAAGACGACACGGCTGATATGTTCTAATCGCCAGAATCGCGACAGGCTTCGGCCAGGAATTACGAACCATGATCCAACCCGGCATCAGCGACGTGGATCTCGAGGAGATTCGTGCCCTCTTCCTGCGTCAGTCTACCGGCGAAACGGCGCATGACATCGAAGCGCTCGATGCAGTGCTCGCGCGTGCCGCGCCCGGCCAGCCCGATCCCGTGACCTTCGTCGCGCGTGCCTACCGATTCTGGGGGCGCGAGGCCGTGCTGGAGCACTTCCGCAGCGTGTTCAAAGGGACGTGGCGATTCGAACCCGATGTCGCTGCCATCCGCGTGACTCCGATCAGCGCCGATACCGCGCATATCTATGCGCCGACGCAGATCACACTCGGAGCTGCTGGCGTACCGGCAGCCACGTATGCGTTCCTGGTCAACGAGTTCGCCGTGCGCACGGCGGATGGCTGGCGCATCGCGGCCATCGTGCCGGTACCGGCGCTGTAGTCAAAACCGAGGTCAGCGTCGACATTGCCGCACGTGGCGGTGGCGATCGAGAGTGCGAGATGCCCGTGGCCCGAACACCTCTCAGCCGCGATCCGTCATTCGTGCATGCACCTCAGACCCTCGCCTGCTGCTCGATCGCCGAGGCGTCAACCTCCGAAATGCCGAGCGAATCCTGCAGCCGTCGCAGCAGCGCGCGTTCCTTCTCGCTGACTCCGCCCGGCAGTGCCTCGATGACGGCGGCTTCATAGACCTGCAGCTTGCGAAACGTCGCGTACTCGGGAGTGTTGTTCGTGTGCGGCATTGCCGTGTGGGCGACGCGTTCGGCGAATCGTTGCAGCGGCGCCAGGAAGAACTCCACCACGGCCGCGGCGAGCAGACCCGCGATATTTCCGAGTTCGTTCGACAGCAGTCGGTTTGCGCCTTCCGACACCGCGTAGACGATCGCAATGACGGCGCCGGCCAGGGTCGATTGCTTGATCGTCCAGCGGATACGCAGATCGATATCGAACAGTTGCGTGCGCAGAATGCCGTAGGCGATCAGCGGCACCGCGATGAACGTGCCGAGCGTATACACGATGAACCAGGGCGGCACATCGATGAATGCGGTCTCGTAATCGCCGATCGACAGCGACCAGACGATCATGGAATAGATGAAACCCCAGCACAGGTCGCGGATGCCGAACGCGATCGCGAAGATGCGCGCGCGCTTTCTCGCCGCACCCGAAGACCCGGCCCAGGCCTGCAGCGACGCGATGAAGGCGAACACGAACAGCGCCACCAACGCCACGTAAAGAACGCCTGCCGGCAACGCAAACCGCGAATAGCCGGGCGGTGAAGTGTTGACTAATGCCACCGTCAGAGGCCACGCCAACGCGACGTACAGCACCGCCGCGGCCGCCGTGATGGCGATGCGCACGGGCTTGCTCGCAAACGGACGCGCCAGCTTCGTCTGCAGTGCCGCGGCGAGAAACGGCGGATAGAGCGCCAGCATCCAGCAATCGGCGAGCGCGTGCAGCATCGCCTCAAGCAGAGCGAACGCCGGGTGGCGACGAAAAAAGTCGGTCGCCGATTAAAGCATCAGCTCGATCGAACCCGTCGTCGCCAACGCAACGCCTTCGACGACCAGCAGGAGCGCGAGCTTGCGCGCGACACTGCCGCGCGCACTCGCCCGCAACAGCACCACGGCGAACGACCAGCACATCGCAACCGCGGTCAGCGCAAGGATGGCCTGGGGGTCGGCGTGAAGCATGCGGGATCATAGCCAGAACGGTGACGGCGCGGTTTCTTGCGCCTCCTCGCGAAGGCTCACTGCAACCCGAAACGCGTCCAGTCCGTTGGCAGCCGGCGGTAGCGTCCAAATCGCGAGGCTTCTGACCGAATCTGCCCGTTTTCAGCCTGTCGGTGAACCAATGACCTGCCGCCCTTGCCCATCGCATCCGCCCCGGCCGTACAGGCGTATAGACTTGGCAACCTTCCGCAACGTCCGAGGAATTCCTGCCATGAAGTCATCGATGAAATTCGCTGCGCTTGCCTTCGCCGCGACGGCCGCCCTGGCAACGCCGGCTTTTGCCGCACTGAAGGAAGGCACGCAGGCGCCCGACTTTTCCGCGCCCGCCTATCTCGCCGGCCAGCCCTTCACCTTCAGCCTCGCCGACGCCTTGAAGAAAGGACCGGTCGTGGTCTACTTCTTCCCGGCTGCACACACCTCGGGCTGCAACGTCGAAGCGCATTTGTTCTCGCAGGCGATCGACCAGTTCACCGCGCTGCACGCGACGGTGATCGGAGTCACCGCGGGCAACACCAGCGAGCTGGCGGATTTCTCGAAGGAAACCGAACACTGCAGCGGCAAGTTCCCGGTCGCCGCCGATGAAGGGGCCAAGATCGCCAAGCAATACGACTCCACCCTGATGATGAAGCCCGGCTGGTCGGATCGGACCTCGTACGTGATCGCTCCCTCGGGCAAGATCACGCATGCCTATTCCAGCCTCAGCCCGGACAAGCACGTGCAAGAGACGCTCGACGCGGTGAAGGCCATCGAAAAGTAAGACAAGCGCCGGCGCGACGAACGGGGGCAGCCTGCGTCACCCGCGTGGGGGGAAATGGCGCTGACCTCGTTGCAGGCAGCGCCGATGCTAGCGTTTGTTCACGGCGAACCAGGGCATGCTGCGATAGGAATCGGCCACCACCCAGGCGCTGGCCGTCAGTACCCAGGAGAGGACCGTTTCACTCCACTGGAAGGCGTCTTTGGAACCTGCCGCGATGATGGGCAGCCACACCAGCAGCGTGAACAGACCCATCTGCAACGCCGAGAGCGCGGCTGCCAGCCGTGCATACACACCGGCGAGCATCGCCACGCCCGCCGCGAGATAGGCACAACCGGTGAAATACGCCCAACCCAGATGCCATGGCAGCCAGCCTGGCACCAGCCCGGCGGTCTCTTTGGCAAATCGGAAATGGGCCACGCCGAAGGGGATCAGGGCGAGGCCGTAGAGGACTCTCGCGATGCGCAGACCCTGGTCGCCGGTGGCGAAACCGAGGCGTCGCTTGTCCCCGTCAGCGGCGAGCCAGGCATATAGCACCCAGGCGCCCGCGACGATGACCGCGGTCTCACCGCCGCCTGACCACGAATCCTGCGAAGCGGGTGCGAGGAAGAGCGCCGGTATTCTAAACAGCAGCCACCAAAGCAGGAAATAGACGAGCAACACGCGGCTGGCGGAGGCGGCTGCGCGCGGCCAAAGCAAACCGATGCCGCCGGCCAGCGAGAGGAAGGCGCAGACGTAGGCCAACACCTCGCGCGCCGGCACGCCCTTGGGTGCCGGCTGCCATATCGGGGCGAAATCGCCATTGATCAGGCCCAGGATTCCGAGGGCGATCATCGTCGCCGCAAAGACCGCATGACCCACGCTGGCGATGCGCATCGACGTCCCCGTTTAGCAGCCGTTCGGCCTGGAGTTTTCCGGCCATGGTAATGACCTTTTCGGCCAGTTGCCTTGCGTGGAAGGCGAAAGAGCGTGGCGGAAATGGCGCCATGTCTGCGCCCGCAACCTGCCAGCATTGGCTGCGGGACAACGCGCCCGCCGACCCTTCACAGTCTTCCAGGCTATCGCTGACCGCCCCCTTCCCCTACATGGCAGCCGCGATGGACGAAATGGTTCCGTCGTCGATCGCCGGCGCGCGCTTCGACGGACGCGGCAGCACTATGGCAAGCACGCCGCCGACCGCAGCGATCGCCGCATGCACCGCCGAGAACGCGATCGGCGTCATGCCTTCACAAGGCCCGTCTCAGACCGGCCTTGGCGCAGGGTGTTCTCGAGCGAGTTATCAGGCCATCACATAGACACCGTTAAGCTGGTTGGACTGGCGCAGCACTTTTGCTGCGTCACGATGCATCGAAGGAGACGCACATGCACAAGATTCCTACCGGTACCTGGGTCGTCGTTGCCGATGGCACCCACGCACGCTTGTTCCGCAACGTCGGCAAGCAGGACGCGCTGCAATTGAAGCAGGACGATGTCATGAAGCCCGATGGCGTCGACGAGAGTGGCCAGGGACCTTCGGGTCACCGTCCGCCGGAAGCAAGTCTGGAACAGACCGATGAAGCCACCTTCGCCAAGCAACTGGCGCATCGACTCAACGCTGCCGCGTTGAAGCAGGAGTTCGAACACCTGTTTCTGATTGCCGACCCGACAACGATGGGCGAGATCCGCCCACAGCTGCACGCCGAGACGATCAAACGCATCACCGGCGAGTTGGCCAAGACGCTGACCAACTCGACCTTGGAAGACATCGAGAAAATCCTGAAGGCGCAGGTGTAACCCCGTCGAGGCCGCGCCGCCACCGGTCAGGCGTTCGATCAGCCTCGGCCGGTGGAGGCAGGCTACCTCGGCACGCGCAGCTGAAGCCCGCGCGACTACTCGACGTCGACTTCTCGCGCTGCGTCTTTACAAATAGCTCAACCACCAATCCTTGCGACGCGCCTTGATCCCAGCCATCCATCGACACAGCGGATAGAGCAGCGCGACCACGATCGCCCAGACTACGTACACACCCGGCAGCGGCAGACCGTAGCCGGTTCTCGGATAGTAGCGGCCCACGGTCAGGAATGCGTGCACATCGAAACCCTGTGCAAGACCCAGCCCGATGCTGAGCAGATGGATCAGATAGAGATGCGCAACGTAGAACGCAAACGGCACGGTGCCGAACATCACGAGCACCCGCTTGAGTGGGCCGTGGAAGCGCTCGGCAAACGAACAGAGGATGGCCGCCGGCCCCAGGGTCATCAGCAGATAGAGCAGGCTCGGTGGATATTTCTCGACGTTGAGGAAGCTCATCAGCGTGCCCGCGAACTGCCCGGTCAGCCCGGCCCAAGGATGCGGATCGCCATACACAGCGAGGGTACGCAGGACCACGAACACAAGCGTCAGCGCCAGACCGCCGCGCAATAGCATCGCATCGCGCCGCTCCGGTGCCTGCCGGAATACGCCGGCGATGCCGAAGCCGCACAGCATGACGCCGATCCACGGCAGCAACGGATAGGCCAGCGCAATCCGATAGGGTCCGGTGTCGATCGCCATCTGTGCGTGAGCGGCGACCCAAAGCGGATGGCCGAGTTCGCCGGCATGGCTGACCGGCCAGATCGGATCGAGTGCGTTGTGGCCGAGGACGATCACCGCTCCGATCAGCAGGCACGCACGCGCGCCTAGAAATTGCGCGCCGGCGAGCACGACCATGCTCGCGCCAATGGCCCAGATCACCTGCAGCGGCACCAGTATCCGACCGTCCGCCTGCGGAATGCCGAGCGGCGCGAACGTGAAGCCGGTCGAGATCACGAACCACTCGATGAAGATCAGCCACAGGCCGCGCTTCAGCAGAAATGCGCCAAGTTCACGCGAGGTCTTGCGCTCGGCCATCAGACCTGCGCTGGTACCCGCGAGCAGAACGAAGACCGGCGCGCAGAAATGCGTGATCCAGCGCGTCGCGAACAGCGCCGGCGCGACGTTTGGATCCGTCATCGGGTTCTGCACGGCGCCCGACATGAAAAAATCGCGGACGTGGTCGAGCACCATGATAACGAGGACGAGACCGCGCAACATGTCGATCGACGTGAGGCGGTAAGCGCGTAGCGAAACGGGTGTCGAGGGCACGTCGTACCTCAGTGGGTGTCGTAGCAAACACTGTGAAAGCGAATGGGAGTCCGCGTAGCGAGCCTGATTCTTGTTGCGTTGGAAGAAGCAGTTCCGGCTCGCTCCTACCGAATAAACGGAATTCAGCGCACCAATGCGTCGCGTCGCGCTCGCCGAGCTGCCGGACTCGCTCCAACGAGGCATTCCACGCCGCGAACGTTTGCGCGGCGCGTCGGGCTACCGTTCGCTCACGGACATCTCAAAGATAACCGCCTCCGACTGGACCGTTGGAGAAAATGGGGGAAGCCCGACCTGCCCCCTGCAGCACTATTTCGCTTTCGACGTGTTCAGCGCAACCGCCGCACGAATCAGCGCTTTCAACGCTTTCTCATTCACTTTGTCGCCCTCATGGAAATCGATGGCGCGCCGGGTGTTGCCTTCGAGGCTGGAGTTGAAGAGGCCGGAAGGGTCGTCCAACGAGGCGCCCTTGGCGAAGGTCATCTTGACGACGCTCTTGTGCGTCTCGCCGGTGCAGATCATTCCCGCGTGATACCACACCGGAACCCCGCGCCACTTCCACTCCTCGACCGCGTCGGGGTCGGCTTGCTTCACGAGCAGGCGGATCCGGGCGAGCATCTCGCCGCGCCAGTCACCGAGCTCCTTGATTCGCGCATCGATCAGCTGAGAGGGCGAGTCGCCTCCTTTCGATTCCTTCGAGCCGCTCTCACTCTTCTTAATGGCTGCTGTCGTCTTCTTCATGATGTTCGTCCTCCCCAGTCACTCGAATATCCCCGACCGCATTGATGGGATCGCGAATCGCGGCGGGACCGTACGGCTCAGCGCAGCTCGTTGATGCGGATATGGTTGCCCGCGGGATCGCGGAAGGCGCAGTCGCGAACCCCGTACGGCTGCTCGGTCGGCTCGTGGATGACCTCGGCGCCGCCCGCCTGCAGCTTCTCGAAGGCGCCATCGAGGTCGGCGCTGGCCAGGATGATCATCGCGTAGGTCCCCTTGGCCATCATCTCGGCAATCATGCGGCGCTCGTCGTCGGTGAGGCCGGGGCTGGCACCCGGCGGGTGCAGCACGATCGACATGTCGGGCTGGCCGGCCGGGCCGACCGTGATCCAGCGCATTCCCTTGTATCCGACATCCTTGCGCACCTCGAAACCGAGGGTGTCGCGATAGAAGGCGAGCGACGCGTCCGCGTCGTTGTGCGGCAGGAAGGTCGAGTGGATGGCGATGTTCATGGCAGTCGTGCTCGGTGTGGTTGGAACCGTCATGCTAGCTCCGACTCGCGGGCCGGCGCTTCTCGATTCCTGATCGGTCGCGTCACTTGTTTCGCGACGCAGGGCGGCATCCCCGCTGTCGCGCGCGCCTCCTCACGCCGATAGACGCTCGGCGGCACACCGACCAATTCGGTAAAGCGCGTGCTGAACGTGCCGAGGGATGAGCAGCCGACGGCGAAGCAGACGTCGGTGACGCTGAGTTCGCCACCTCGCAGCAGCGCCATCGCACGCTCGATGCGCCGCGTCATCAGATACGCGTACGGCGACTCGCCGTAGGCCAGGCGGAACTCGCGGCTGAGGTGTCCAGCCGACATGTGCGCGCCGCGAGCGAGCGCCTCGACGTCCAGCGGCAGCGCGTACTCGCGATCAATGCGGTCGCGAACGCGGCGCAGCCGTGCGAGGTCGCGTAGGCGCTGTGCTTCGGAAGGTGGGCTGGTCATGCGAGCACTCGTCCTGCCCAAAAACTGGAAACCCGGGCCCAGAGTGACCCACTCTGGCCCCGTTTTCCAGCCGCCGGAGGCGACACCGCGTTCAGGGCGATCCAGGATCCGGTTTACCGCGCTAGGGCGCTGCAGCTCGGCGCCGACGGGGAGTGAGCGCTGCCAGCACCGCGGCCACGAGGAACAATGCCAACACGTCACCTATCAGATGGCCGTGATTCTCGGCAGCGGAAAACGACTGCGCCGTCATGATGCCGCCGTGCACGACGCTCGACCAGACGGTGAACCAGATCAGGCTGAGATGATCGAGCGGATTGCGCGAGGCAACGATCAGGAACACGCCGAGCGTCGCGTAAATTCCGACGATCATCAGCGGATAGTGCGAGGGGCCGGTGTGCCACGCCCAGCCGGACGGCCAGACCGTCATCAGCGGGTAGATCCCGGCTACGAAGATCACTCCGACAAGCACGAGTGCGATACGCAGATATTTGAGGCGATTGTCTTCAGTCATGCTTTGCTCCTTGATGGGGTGCACATGTCGGCTGCAGAACGGCCGTCATCCTTATCGATACCAGAAGGTTCGCAAGCTCGGGACCCAGCCTGGCGACGCTGCGCGTCGGCGGATCGGTCGGAAAGAACTTCGCGTACTCCTCATTCAATCCGTCGAAGTCCTTGGCTCTGGCGAGCAGCACTTGCACTTCGACGACATGCTCCAAGTCGGCACCGGCGGCGCGCAGAATGCTCCGGCAATTGACCAGCGCTTGACGCGTTTGCTGCTGGATCGTCGAGCCCACCGGCTGATTCGTCTTCGGATCGACGCCGAGCATGCCCGTCACGTAGATGGTCGAGCCTACCTTGACCGCTTGGCTGTACAGCGGGGATTGGCTGGGCGCGTCCGTCGTTCGGATAATCCGTCTTTCCACTGAAACTCCTGGATTCGTGGTCGATTCGTTCGTTGCTTCGACAAGAGTAGACTGGGCGGCCCGCGCGAGTCCCGGGCAAATGCCGGGATTTATCCGGGATTGTTCCGGGCGGCTGATCGGCAACCCATTGCAATGAGTCGTTGCACCCGCTTTGGATCATTTCGTTTCGAGCCACTGACCGCGCGGCTATGGCAGGACGGACGTGAGATCAAGCTCACACGCAAGGCTGCTGGCGTGCTTGGCCTGCTCGTCGATCGCGCGGGGCAGCTGGTTACCAAGCAGGACCTGTTTGCGTCCGTGTGGGGCCGTACGGTCGTGGGCGACGACGCGCTCGTGACGTGCATTCAAGAGTTGCGCAAGGCGCTCGGCGACGATGCGAAGCAGCCGCGCTACATTGAGACGCGGCACCGCAGCGGATATCTATTCGTCGCCGAAATCTCGCATAGCCACGAAGCGACATCCGGCGACCCCGCGGCACGTACCGGTGTCGCCACTGCCATTGCGGTACTGCCGTTTGCGGACGTCAGCCCCGAGCGTGACCAGGACTATTTCTGTGAAGGCCTGGCGGAGGAACTGATCGACGCCCTGACACAAGTGGATGGCCTGCGCGTCGTTGCCAGAAGCTCTTCGTTTCAGTTCCGCAGCGCGAGTGTGGATGCACGCGAAGTGGGTCGACGCCTCGGGGTCGGCACCCTGCTGGAGGGAAGCGTGCGCAAGGCAGGCGATCGGCTGCGCATCATGGTTCAGCTCATCCATGTCGACAGCGGGTACCACAGCTGGTCGCAACGCTTCGATCGCAACGTCGGTGACGTGTTCGCCGTTCAGGACGAGATTGCTGAGGCGGTCGTCATGACGTTGCGAGGCGGCGCCCTCTCCCAGCGCGAACGCAGCGGCGTGCGGCGCCCACACACCAGCGCCGAACCCTACGAATATTTTCTGCGCGGTCGCCAGCGCCTGCACCGGATGCAGCAGCCCGATATGGATGAGAGTCGGCAGATGTTCGAACGGGCTATCGCGCTGGATGCGCATTACGCGCCGGCCTGGGCCGGCCTCGCGACCGTACACGCCCTGCTGTTCGAGTGGTGGGGTGGCCGCGACGAAGACCTGCAAGTCGCCGATCGGGCGAGTCACAAAGCCATGCAATTGGCGCCGGATCTGGCGGATGCACACGTTGCACGGGGCTGCGCGTTGTCGCTGCACCGACGCTACGACGAAGCGCAGACGCACTTCGAAGCGGCCGCGCGCATCAATCCGCATCTGTTCGATGCGTACTACTACTCCGGTCGTGCGGCTTTCGCGCAAGGCCAGGTGGAGCGTTCCGCGGATTTGTTTCGCCAGGCCTCCAAAGCCCGGCAGGAGGATTTTCAGAGCGACGTGCTGCTGGCTCAGTCCCTGCGCATGCTCGGCCGCGACGACGAAGCGAATGCTGCCAATCGGGAAGGTGTCGTGCGAGCGGAACGCATGCTGACGTTGAATCCGCGGGATGGACGCGTGCTCGCGCTCGGTTCGCACGCGCAATACGACTCGGGCAAGTTGGAGATCGCCATGGAGTGGTCGCGCCGCTCGCTGGAACTCTATCCCGACGACATGAGCGCGCTCGTCAACGCAGCCTGCCTGAGGGCCAAGGCGGGGCTGAAGGACGAAGCGCTGGAGATTCTCGAACGCGTCTTCAACCGCGGATGGGGCAAGCGGGACTGGGTCGACCGCGATCCTGACTATGACGTGCTGCGGGATGATCCGCGATTCGAACGGCTGCTGGCGAAACTCAGCTGAGCATTCCGCCGGGCATCCGGGGGTGCCGCGGCCGCCATCACAGGACGTGACCGTGTGACCACCAGGACGCCGCCGTCCGCCATCGATCGCGTCGATGCCGGACGCAGGATCAATTGCGCTGCCGAGCATAATACCAATGCTCGTTGTGTCGCCTGCCATTGGAGGAAGCAAAGGTGTGTTAAAATACAACGGAAGTCCCGAGGAAAGTGTGGAATCCGGCGGACCGTAACGTGC
>JBDTYM010000047.1:0-32753 GCA_040005635.1 Dokdonella sp.
TCGGCGGCCGTGGATGGCATCCGGCTTGCGGAAGCGGTGGGGATGGATTTGTTGGGGGTTGCGAGGGACGGATCGACGTCGAAATAGGTATCGGGCGTAAAGCCAAAGAGGCCGCTCCATCGGGTTGTTGATTTGCGCACGAGATCAAGCCAA
This sequence comes from Dokdonella sp., assembly GCA_040005635.1. Taxonomy (GTDB): domain Bacteria; phylum Pseudomonadota; class Gammaproteobacteria; order Xanthomonadales; family Rhodanobacteraceae; genus Dokdonella_A. The sequence continues at coordinate 154 of JBDTYM010000047.1, forward strand.
GTTCTCGCCGAATCGTGAGCCGGCAGTTTAGCTCTTACTCTTTGTCACTCCGAAGAAAAACTTGTCAGCGGTGGCACTGCGTTCTTCAAAAATCTGGCTCAATCCAGGGCAAACATCAACACCTCAGCCACACACAGCTAGGTGAACTGATCGCGCGCGCGGAAGCCAAGGGGCTATTGAGCCTTCTTGATTCCTAAACGGTTGAACCAAGAAATCTGAGGGGCATCTGACGTCCAGTAGGCAATTTCGCCAGGTACTTCGAATTGAATCTCGGTACCGGGTTTGGACCCGCTGCAGATGTCGATCCGGCCGCCAAGTTCCCTCGCGCGTTCGCGCATCCCGATCAGACCCCAATGCCCTACTTTCTTACCGTGTGCGAACGTCGCTGGGTCTATGCCTTTGCCGTCGTCGCTGACTTGCATGACAAGTGCCTCGATTCCGTAAGTGACTTGCAATTCGATCTTGTGCGCCTGCGCATGCTGGAACGCATTAATCAGTGCTTCGCGACCGATTCGGTAAGCCTCTTCGCGCACAGCTGTCGTCAATCGGCGCGGCTGTCCTCCCACAACAGCTTTGTAAACGCAGGTCCCGTCCCTCGCCAGTTCGTCGCCAACCTGAGAAAGAGCGTCGTGCAGACTTATGGATTTTGCTTCCGGGTCGCGCAACTCAAGGACTGTGTCGCGCCCTTGGGCCAGGATTTCATCCGCAAGATCAAGCGCCCGCTCCATCATCTGACGAGAAGGATCACCGGCGGGTATGAGTTCCGCAACGCTCTGGAATTTCAAAACCAACGCTTGCGTATCTTGGAGTACCGTGTCGTGTAAGTCTCGGGCGATGCGTTCACGTTCGAGACTCTTGACTCTCATTTGTTGCCGTAGCCGCGCCGCAACCTGACGCAAGCGGACCAGAAAGATGCCATAGGCGGTAAGCGCCAGTCCAATCGCACACAACGCAAGGAACCATCGGGTCTGGTAGAAGAGCGGCGGGACGTCAAATGACACCGAGGAGTCTTCAGCACCAAACGTACCATTGAGATCACTCGCCTTCACCCTGAAAACGTAATTGCCGGGAGGCAAATCCGTATAGAAGGCTTGGCGTCGCGTCCCAACATCTTCCCAAGCGGAGTCGCGACCTTGGAGCTTGTACCGAAATTGGGTCTTCTGAGGAGAGCCGAAGGAGAACGCAGTGTAACGAATGCTGATGTCCCGGCTTGAAGCAGGCAACGCAACGCTGCCAGAAGTCGAATACGCTTTTCGATCAGCTATCAACTCTTCAATTTTTGTCGATGTGCCGTGGCTTTCAACTTCTGTCTGCGGATCAACAACCTCAGGAAATTTTCCGGTAGCGAACCACACGCGTCCGTCCGGAGCCACGCCCGCACGTGGAGAGAATGATCCGAAGCCGGTCTGTGCGCCATCGGTAGAGTCCAACACAGTCGCATGAATTCTCGTGTCTTGGGCACTCAGCCAGCGTTCGACTTCAGTGGCGTCGATGTTGACAAGTCCACACGTGCCGTTTAGCCAGATACTGCCGTGCAGATCTTCAATGACAGCTCCCAAGTTGTCGCATGGGAGCCCTGTCGAAGTCGTCACGAACCCAGTACGTGCATCTCCTCGAATCAGTAACCCGGCCGTGGTCGCAGCAAAGAGAGTTGCCTTTGGGTCAATAAATATGTGGCGTATGTCCGCTTGCTTGACGAGGTCCTGAGAAAGAAATGTAAGTTGTCCGTCGCGGTACGTGGCGAGCAAGCCACGTCTCGCTGCTATCCAGATTCCGCCGGCTGGATCAGCCGCGAGCGCGACTCTGGGATCGTCGAATTGTTTGGGATCGATTTCCTCAACCACGACGGAGTTGTGAATCCGAACCAAGCGGTGGTTATCCGCAGTCGAGGCCCAAACATCCCCCGCTGTGTCCTGTATGAGGTTCGTGACAATACCCAGTGATTTACCGTCAGTACCTCGCACTTCCGTAAGGTTACCGGCCTTGTAGATCTGTAGGCTCTTGTCTAGGCCTATCCACACGTTGCCGCCTGCATCTTCTAAGAGCGATGTGACGGGTCGGTCACCAAAGACTTCGGGATGATCTGGCGGAGTATTCTTGTCGTCACGCAGGATAGAAAGCCACTTGTTGCCAAGCCACACTTCGCCACTTCTTCTTACCAGTAGCGACTCGACCATGTCCGAACGTAGACCTTGGCGAATTGAAAAGACAGAAACACGCTGATGTCTGAATGCATCTATTCCTGCAGATGTCAGTACCCAAACAATGCCTTCTCGGTCCTCAAAGATTCCGCTCTTGGCAACATCATTACTGGAGAGGCCATCCTCACTCCCATAATGCTCTGCTCGACCCTGCGACACGCGGTAGATACCGTCGTCGTACGTGCCTATCCAGATTGCGCCGTCTCGATCTTGCATCAGAGCGGAGACCGAAAGCTTGCTGCCGTCGAGGTCCTGCGCGAGGAACGTGTGCCATGCACCGTCAGCAAGCGTACCTAATCCCAGCCCGGGTCCCGATCTGCCCACTCCTACGATCAAGGACCCATCGCGCGCGCGGAGGATCGAACTAACTCCCTCAAGGCCGACGAACGCTTCCTGCGTTTGTTGCAAAAAGCACTCTGCCGGGCCCTTACTTGGATACCAGTGACAAAGGCCGCTTGAGCTACCAATCCAGAATCCTTCCTCACTATTGCCTATAAACGTCGCACCATACTTCATGGGTACGGTCGGCGGCCCATAGCACTGCATCTTCTGATCGGCGAAGTGGCATATGGGTTCGCCTGCGGCCCCTCTCGTCTCGACCATCCACACCGACTTGTCGGTGTCCTCGAGGATTTGCGTAGGCAAGTGGGGAACGAGATATTGTGTCGAAGCTCCGTCGTGGATATGCGAAGCACGCGATCCCATGCCGACCCACAGATCGCCGTCGCGGGTTCCTAAGACTGCGGATAGGCAAAACTCGGTGCCCGGAAACCCGGTTATCTCATTCGACGCTACAAAGCGAACTCCGTCGAAGCGCGAGAGTCCGCGATCCGTGGCAATCCAAAGATAGCCGTCTTTCGACTGCGTGATTCCGTTTGGAGTAGCGAACAAACCATCTTGTGTACGCCAAACCGAATGCCCGAACTGAGACAATTGCTGTTGGTTCGCGCGCCCCTGAGGCGCTACGAGCATAGAGGCCACGGCCGCTACGAATGCAACCCTGCTGAGACATCGTTTGCGATAGGCTCTGGGGACCATGGCGCAAGCTCTAAAGTGGTAGCAGTCCCACGTGACGTATCGTACGCCAGCCGCATGCGTGCGCCTATCAGATCTGCGCCTGCCCTCCATCGACGAAGAGCTCGATCCCGGTGATATAGCTCGCGTCATCGGAAACGAGGAACGACACCGCCTTCGCTATCTCGTCAGGCGTGCCGGCTCTCCCTAAGGGTTTTACTTCCGCTGCGCGCTTCACGAACTCCTTGATCTCCCCGTCGCTCAATCCAAGCTCCGATAAAGCCAGCACGGCTGCAGCCGCGCTCGAGCAGGCTCTGATTACGCGCTTCGGAGCGTTGAGTCGCGTGAAGGCCACGTTCCTGCTGCGCTCGGACAACGGCTTGGTGTTCACGAGCCGCGTGTACACGCGGCTGGTTCGCAGCTACGGATTGACCCAAGAGTTCATCACGCCGTACTGCCCACAACAGAACGGCATGGTCGAACGGGTGATCCGAACGTTGAAAGAGCAATGCGTGCACCGACAACGCTTCGAGACCCAACAGCATGCTAGCCGCGTCATCGCCGATTGGATCCAGTTCTACAACAACCGCCGCCCGCACCAGACGCTCGGAATGAAAACACCCGATGAACGTACGCTTTAGCGGCCTGACCTGAGCAGGAAGCGCTGGGTCATTACAGATCCGTCTGGTCATCTCGATTGAGACAGCCGCAGTTGAAGCAGGTCAACGCAATGAATCCCTAGTTCGCTTCGTGTCCCGAGGACGGCGTTGGCACCGGCAGATCACGAGCGGCGAGATGGCGTCGATCCAGGCAATCGCCAAAGCCGAAAACGTCACCGAGCGGTATGTCGCGCGCGTCCTTCGCGGCTCCTTACTGGCACCTGACCTCATGCAGCGCATCCTCGATGGTCGTCAGCCAGTCGGACTGACGGTACGGCAACTCCTCGATCCGCCGCCGATGAGCTGGACGGAGCAGCGCCGTCACTTCGGACTCGATCCCATCTGAGTCTGCGCGCCCGTCGCGCAGTTGGGAAAACGGCATTCCGCCAGCCGAACAGCGACGAGCGACTCCGGACTCCCACAAAGTGCCCGCAGAGACGCAGCGTCAGAATCGGCGAATCTAGCCAAAATCGCGCCTCCGCAGTCCGCCCCAGAAACGAAAAAACGCGCCACGTGGCGCGCTTTTTGGCTCTCACAGAGACCCGAACCCACATGGTCAGTCTGCGTGGCGGGGAGGGAGATACTCGAATCTCCGTTACGCCGCGCTCGGGAGCACAGTCTCAGGCGTGTCCCCCTACAGAGCTCCCGCATAGCGAATGATGCTCTGGTCTTGAACGCATCTGACGAGTTCGTCGATTCGAGAAAGAAACCGTTGGAGCAAAGGAGAGGCGTTCGATTCGTTGTATCCCAAGGTGAGGTCGATGGTCGGCGCCACGCCATCGAGCGCGCGTGCGACAACATTGGGTGTCAGCATGTTTTGTGCGTACAGAGGGATGAGCGTAATTCCGCCGGTCGATGCGACAAGCGACATGGCTGCCGGCAAGTTTTCAGCCGCATACTCCGCCTTGAGCGACACGCCGATCCTGGCGGCGTAGTCCCTGACGACCGCACTCAGGACCGGAGACGACCTCGATGAACTGACGAAAATCTCGTTGGCGAGGTCCTGGGGTCGAATCTTCTTGCGCGAAGCCAGGCGATGATCTGCGGGAAGGACGGCGATGAGCGGTTCCTTCGCCAGGAAGCGGAACGACAGGCCGCCCGATTGTGCCTCGGGGCGAAGGAATGCCATGTCCAATTTGCCACGCGTCAGTGCAAGCGCGAGTTCCGGCGAAGACTGACTGCCGAGAATGATCTCAACGTCGGGGGCTTCCTCCCGAAGTATGCGAAGCGCGTGAGGCAACCATACGACCTCCTGTCCCGCAAGAAAGCCCACGGCAAAGGACGGCTTTTGCGGTTGCTCAGTACGTCGAGCCCCCTCTACCGCCGCTTCGATCTGCGACAAAGCCAGTCGGGCGTGGTCGAGAAACACTTTGCCAGCCGCAGTGAGCACAACACCCCGCGCCTGTCGCTCCAGGAGGGTCACGCCGATTTCCGCTTCCAGATCACGAATCTGCCGACTCAGTGACGGTTGCGACGTATGCAGTCGGCGCTGGGCGGCCGAGAGCAAGCTGCCCTCCTCAGCAACAGCCACGAAGTAGCGAAGATGGCGGAGTTCCATAGCTGATCCTCTGTATGCCTCCGAGGCATAGGTCGAACATACAAAGTCTTTGTCGTGAAAAAAAGGTGCTGCTACGTTCGCCTTCGGTTTCGGCGTCTCAAAAGTCGTTCGGCTTCGAGCGTAACGTTGACACGCAACACCGGTATCGAACGGAGCGAGCCCGGCCTGAGGGAATCCGAAGAGGGCCTCGCAGCCAACGTCGTCAAATCAAGCAAGGGAGATCGAACAATGAGTAAAACGTCCAAGCCAACCATCGTGTTCTGTCACGGCATCTGGGCCGATGGCTCGTGTTTCAGCAAAGTGATCCCGACCCTGCAAGCGGACGGGTACGAGGTCATCTCCGTCCAATACGGGCTCGATTCGTTCGCGGAAGACGTAGCGACGGTGAAGCGAACGCTCAACCGCGTCAGCAGCCCGGTGATTCTCGTCGGCCACTCTTACGGTGGCGCCACGATCACCGCCGCGGGCGTCGATGACCGCGTGGTCGGCCTTGTCTATATCGCGGCGGTCGCACCCGACGCTGGCGAGACTGTCCAGGACCAACTCGATAAATACCCGTCAGATATATTCAGCCGCGTCGAGGTTGCGGACGGGCGCGCCTGGATGCTGCCGAACGGCACCGAATTCTTTGCTGGCGACCTTCCCGCCGCAGAACAGAAACTCGTCTGGGCGACGCACTATGCGCCCGTGTTCGACCTGTTCCATCAACAGAAGCTCGGCGCAGAAAGTATCGCGTGGAAAACGAAGCCGTCCTGGTACGTGTTGGCGACGCAGGATCACACCGTACACCCCGACTTGCAGCGCTGGGTTTCCAAACGAATGAAAGCGACCGTAACAGAGGTCGCCAGCAGTCACGTCCCAATGCTTTCTCAGCCGGAGGTCGTCATTGACGTGATTCGTAAAGCCGCAGCGGCAGCCCACTAGCGCCGAAGCCGGATCAAGTGCAGGGCGAGAGGTTGCCGCACTGCGACCTCTCTTCTTGTGGGCTGATTGATGCAGCAGGAAGGGCGAAACGCGGATCTGGGCCAGGCGATTATTTGGTAGGCGCGCAGACTGCAAAAAGCAAGAGTGCGCTATGCGATATGCCGTACAGGACTCCGGACTCGCACAGAACGTGCCGGGAGACACAGCCCACAAAAGCGGCTTTGCAGCCGCGCGATTCTAGAAAAGAGTCCGGCGTCAAAACGCAAAATCGCCGCATTTGCGGCGCTTGATGGCATCTATGGAGACGCGTCTTGCGATAGACAGATTCGTTGGCGGTGGTTGCAGTTTCGCGATCACTCGTCTCTGGAGTCGAATTCCCGTGAACAGGGAAATTTTCAGGGTATTTCGCGTCTCCAGGGGCCGTCTTCGGACCGGAGACGCCATTAGAGCGAGGCGTGGCGCAGTTTTTGGCATCAAGGAAGACGAAATTTCCCGCGTCGGAACAGGGAAGCTAACAGGGAAGGAACAGGGAGTGAGCAGGGAAAGGAACAGGAAGCATCGTCTCAGGAAAGTGACATGATTTGCGACGAGATATGTGGTTTTGGCTTCCATGCGATCGTTGCCTGAAGTGGGGCAAGCCGACGGCATCAACACGAGTTCGGCGCCCATCTCTCGATACGGTTCAGTGCCCCAGCGACCTTGTTACGATGGATCGCTGCCCGCAGCAATTCGCGCCGTCGACGACCGTTGCATCGCCGATATCTGTCAGCAACGAGCAATGCGCCGCCCGCGCCCGCGCATTCCAACTTGTAGCTGAAGGAATCGCAACGCAAGAACGACGAGTCGATGAAGGTCGCCGAAAAGTCCGCGCCAGAACCGAAGTGAGCGCCATCGACTTCCGCAGCTCGGCTGACTCCGCGAAACGGCTGTCGTGGAGGCCGAGCCGGCATCGGCTATTATTCGACGCGATAGGAAGGAACTGTCGATCGGGGGACGGCAATGAATCAACGCAGGCTGCGAAGCGCCGTGTGCGCGCTGGTTGTATCCATAGTGGGTTGGGGCACGGCGGCGTCCGCGTCCTGGAACGGGCCGTCGGCGGTGGCCCTGCAGATCGATACGGCACACACCGGAACCACGCAGTTCACGCCGGCCTTCCGCGGACCGCTGGAGCGCGCGTGGCAGGTGGACCTCGGCGCGCGGGTGTCCTATCCGCTGATCGCCGATGGGGCGGTGTTCGTGACCTACGGCAACCCGCCACCGAATAGCTACGGGGCGAACGTCATCGCCTTCGAGGCAGCGACTGGACAAGTGCGCTGGGGACCGGTTCCGATCGCGGGAGAGTTCTTCGTGGCCAATCCCGCGTTCGCGGACGGACGCGTCTACGTGGTTGACATGCACGGCGGAGTGAGCGCATTCGACGCCGCCGATGGCCACCTCGCCTGGAGCACCAGCGTGCCGCGCGTGTTGTTCATCTCCCCGCCCACCGCTGAGAACGGCATGCTCTATTTCGGCGGAACGGGCGACAACGAAAACCTCTACGCGCTAGATGACGCCAGCGGCGACCTAGCGTGGTTCGCAAGTGTTCGTGGCGGCGAAACCAGTGCCCCGGCGATTCTCGCCGGCAGCGTGTTCGTCTCCTATGACTGCACCCAGGTCTACAGTTTCGATCCGGTCAACGGCAACCAGAACTGGCACTACAGCGGCTTATGCGCAGGCAGCAGCGGCTTCACAGCCGCCGCGCGCAATGGACGGCTTTACGTGCGAGACAACATTCCGTCGCCTTCGGGCTACATCTTCGACACGCTCACCGGCACGGTGCTGGGGCGCTTCGACGCCCAGACCATCCCGGCAATCGGTACCACGCTTGGTTTTTTTCTGCAGGCGGGCACCTTGCGCGGCATCGACCTCGTCACAAACCAGCCGTTGTGGGGCTACGGCGGAGACGGCGGCCTCGCCTCTTCGCCCATCGTCGTCGACGACACCGTGCTAATCGGCTCTACCTCGGGCGTGCTCTACGCACTGGATGCGCGATCGGGCGCGGTGACGTGGCAGGAGCAGGTCGGTGCATCCATCCTCGCCTCGAACGAAGGCCAATCGCTCACCTCCACCGGACTGGCAGCGGGCGAGGGCGTCGTCGCCGTACCGGCCAGCCATCTGCTCACGGTGTACCGACCGCGAGATTCCATATTCGCGAACGGGTTCGAAGCGGCGAATCCTTGACCCAGACGCGGAATTATGTCTTTGTCAGTCGCTGGAATACTCCCGACGACAAACGGCGAAAGCGTGGGAACTTCGCGCGGCGACGGACCTTGCTGCGCTTTTGATCAATCAAGGACGTGCGGAGCAGGGGCGCGCTCTTCTGACCCCGCTACTCAAAGAAATCGCGGCGGATACGTGAACTACGTAGCGACGCCGGCGGGTGAAGCAGCCATCGCGGCGCTACCACAGGAGTAGCAGGCGGACCGACCTCGCAGGCGCAGCAGATGACATCGTGGAGCACGCGGACGGCAACGCGGGCTTGCGCACGGGCGCATCGACATGATGGTGGCGCATGCAGGCCTGGGCGGTTTTTGATACCGGGGCTAGTTGGTTCGCCTCAGGGGTCTGCTTCTCAGACGATCGGCCAGAGAAACATCCGACCGTACGCGACGAACGCCATCATAAAGCCAAGCACTGCGCTCAGGATTAATGGCGTCGTCTCGCGATACTTGACGTGCACCCAGACGAACGCAAGGCTCTCGATCGCCAAGAGCGTCGCAGCAACGACGGTCAATTGTGCTCGCCAATGGAGGGCGCCTGGAACGACAAGCCCGATGGTGCAAACTAGTTCCAAGATCCCTAGCGTTGTCCAAACTCCTCGCGGCAGTGCGCCGAACGAAGGGACGTCATGGCTTATCTTGTCGAACATGAAGACCTTCATGACCCCCGATGACCCGTAGAGAATCGCGGCCAGAATCTGCAGCACCCACAAGAGTATGTTCATCGGCTCCACGCCCAGGCGGTCGTCGGACAAAGTGTATCCCACGCCACTTACGCAGATCTTGCACGATAAGTCGCGCGCAGCATGGAGTGCGCTTCAAGCATAGCGGCGGGCGTTATTAGTGAGCGCGACCGATTCTGAGCGCGGCCCCTCTTGACGACCTCGCATCTTTTCGTAAAATTTTGCCGTTCGAACTATGCCTCGCTCGGATGGGAACCTCCGCTTACATCGGAACGCTGCATGAAGACTTGGCATGCGTCGCTTGGGCATTGTCAGACTAACATTGCCACTCGAGGGCCGCAGCGCGTAGCCTCAGCGGATGGCCAATCCATTTCGTTACTTCAACAGCTCGCCTGAGGTGATCCGGTCAACTTTGCTGCTTTACGTGAAGTAGCCGCTGTCACTCCGCCATGTCGAAGATCTTCTGGACGAACGCGGGATCGACATCAGTCACGAGGCAGTGCGCCAGTGGTGGAACCGGTTCGGGCCGCTGTTCGCCAGCGAAATCAAGAAGAAACGAATCAGCGCTCGACTCGGAATGCCGCAATCGCGATGGCATCTTGACGAGGTGTTCGTGAAGATCAATGGCGAACTGCGATACCTCTGACGTGCCGTCGATCATGAAGGCGAGGTGCTGGATGTAGTTGTCACGAAGTGCAGGAATCGTCAGGCAGCCCTGGGTTTGCTAAAGGGATTGATGAAGAAATACGGCCGCCCGCTGACGGTCGTCACCGACAAGTTGCGCTCAGCGCGGCGATGAAGGCGCTCGGCAATGCCGATCGACACGAAAGTGAGGGCCGTTGGAGTAACAATCGGGCGGAGAGACGGGACGACCGACGTGGATTGCGCTTCGCTTCTCGATCAGTAAGGCTGATCTGATTTGTCCGGCGCTCGCGGCTGTTGAACGGAAGTCGTCGGGCAGAGAGTGGATGCCGGAGGAGCAACGCGGAAGGCTCTTGTCGTGACGGCGGCCAAAGTCGGACGACCCGAGTGGAGTCTGCCCCGTTAACGCGGACACTTCCAAGAAGGTCTCGAAGCGAGGCCGAACTGTCCACAGTATTGGGGGAAGTCCACCCGGCTTCAACTTCCGGGCGGCCCATCGGGGCCTTCTTAAGACGGTGAGATGCAAAGGACGCGGCTAGATCACCCCGTCGATCATAAATCTTCAGAAGATTTCATAGGCGGTCTAAGTACGGCCGCTGCCGGAAAGGTCAAGCATTGAGCGGTCTGACGAACTGACGTTCCCGATGTGCAATGCGTCCAGCAATTCGGCACTGACGTCGTCTACACACGCGCACTCCATGAGCCGCTTATGTCCGAGCATCCATGATGATCAAGACGACCGATTGGGCCACTTCATGATCTGCCGCTTCCGCACCCACTGGCTGCGACGAAGAACGCTGCTCGCCGCTTCTCTGCTCTCAGGGTCCGCCATTGCCGACGCGGTATTCACCGTCGACAGCGCGCTCGACCAGATCGATCAGGACACGAGCGACATTCTGTGCCGTACCGCCTCCGGTACATGCACCTTGCGCGCTGCCGTCATGCAGGCAGGTCAGATGGCTTCCGACACGACGATCGTTCTGCCTGCTGGCACGTACTTGCTGACCTTGGGGCCCGTCCTGACCGACGATGGGGCCAGCGGTGATTTGAACTTCGCCACTCCGCTCAGCGGCAGCCCCGTGATGACGCTCAGCGGCGCGGGATCGGGGTCCACGATCATCGACGCCGGCCAGATGTCGGTACGCGACCGAATTTTGCATGTCGCCCCAGGTAGAACAGCGATTCTCAACGGAGTGACGTTGCGCGGCGGTGATGCGGATAAAGGTGGCGCTGTCTCCAACGAAGGCACGTTGACTCTCATCGACTCGACGCTACGTGATTGCCTCGCAACGTCCGGCGGAGCTATCTACAACGCGGGAGGCGCGACGATGTCGCTCGTCCGTGTCCACGTCGGTCCGGACAATCACGGCGGCAATGGCGGCGGAATCGACAACCTTGGCGTGATGGTGCTCGAACGTACGACCGTCGGGCCGGGAAACAACTCTGACTCGTATGGCGGCGGCATCTTAAACTACGAAGCCGTCGGCGCTCCCGGCGTTTTGACACTCAACCATTCTTCACTCGTCGGAAACAACGCCCTCATCGGCGGGGGGCTTTCCAACGGATTCGGGCTGGTAACGCTCAGCAGTTCATCCATAGTGGGAAATACGGCCGCTCAAGACGGGGGAGGCCTCCAGAACAATTCTGGCAACATCACTCTGGCCGCCAGCACGCTCGCGTTGAATAGCGCAAACAGCGGCGGCGGAATCGCGAACCGAGGCTCTATCCTGGTGGCGGACAGCACGATTGCACAAAATGCGGCGCGTACCCAGGGCGGCGGAATCTTCGAAAGCGGCGATTCCTCCACGACCCTCTACATCACCAGCTCGACCATTGCCTACAACGGCGCGTACGACGGCGAATCACCTGGCGACGGTGGCGGCATCTATATCGCGAACGACGGTACGAGCCACGGCGTCAGAATCAACAATAGCTTGTTGGTCGAAAACTATGCGGGGGGCGAGCAGGGCGATGTCGAGGATTGCTACGGAGAGGGCATCTTTCTTTCTGAGGGCAAGAATCTGACCACGTCACTGGGACCCTGCGCCATGGTCGCCGGTAGCAACTGGGCGATGCTTAGCTCGTCTTGGGACATCGACATCCTGCGCGACAATGGCGGCCCGAACCAGACCATCGCGCTGCTGAGTGCGGCCGGCAACAACGCCATCGACGGCGGCGACCCGGTCCTGGGTTGCACGATTAATACGATCCCGACCGTCATTCCACCGATCCCGATCGAGAGCGACCAGCGCGGGTATCCGCGCGCGATCGGTGCGCACTGCGACATCGGCGCCTATGAGTTCAATCCGGACCTGATTTTCAAGGACGGTTTCGAGTAATGGAGTTCGTTGCGATCACGTGCATCTTGTCACCAGATCTGATGGCAGTGGTTGGCCACGGCGCGATTTTCGAGCATGGGCCAAAGGGCCGGACCGCTGCCGGCAACTTCCAGAGAAGGAGCGGCAGAGCGCGAGTGAGCCCGTGGACATCCAAAAAACCATGCTAGAGGCGTCATGAACCCGATCGCTCACCACCGCTTACAATCATTGGCCGTCGCGATTGACGCCGGCTTGCGCGCGAAGCCAGCGCACCGCACCTGCGCGTTCAGAATATTTGCCGGACTTTCGGCATTGGGTCTGGCACTGGGCTATCCAGCAAATGTCGCTTTCGCCGACAACACCTATATCGTCACGACAGCGGGCGATCCGGGGCCGCCAGGGACGCTCAGTCTGCGCCAGGCTGTGGAACTGGCGAATGCTTCTGTGGGCAATACCGTGAAGTTCGACCAAAGCTTAGCCGGCAGCACAATCACGCTTGCCGACGGCGAAATAGAGATCACCCAGACGCAAACGGAAATACTGGGGCCCGGCGCAAATCTGCTAACGATAAGTGGTAACGATAAATCGCGAATTTTCAATATCAGCGGTGGCAGCTATCTAAATCCCATACTTGTGTCGGATCTTACGCTGGCGCACGGATACGCGCCCGATGTCGAAGGAGGGGCCGTAAAAGTAACGGGCAGATTGGTCCTCTGGAATTCGGTCGTCAGTGACAGCACGGCCAGCAGGGGCGGAGGATTGAGCGTCGTCGGCGGAATTCTTCAAATGAATTATTCGACGATTCGCGGTAACGCTGCAACAGCGTACGGCGGTGGTGTTTATTCGTACTACAATAGCGATCTATAGATTACAGGTTGCACAATCAGTGGAAATAAAGCTGAACTGAGTGGTGGCGGTTTGTTTTCAAATAAAGTTCATTCTACTACCGTTGATCATTCGCTAGTTAGCTACAACTCCTTGGGTCAGCCGTCCGGAATTTCTCAAAGTGGCGGAGGGATTACGTCAAAAAGTGGTAGCTTGGATATTTTAGAATCTACAATTGCGGGGAATTTTGCCCCGGATGGCGGCGGTGGCGGTGTCGGCATCATCAATTCAAGCTATGAGCGTACCGATATCAATCATTCAACGATCACGGGAAACGTTACGTTGACAGGAAGCGACAATGGCATCTATTCGTCGGCTGGAGCCAACAACACATTTAGGTACGATATCATTGCAAACAATTTCAGTGCCGCGAATGATGACGATCTCATTGGTGATTTCAAGATCTATCTGAGCCTAGTGAAGACGCCTGGAGTCGCCGTTATCGCTGGGACCGGCAATATGTTCGGGGCTGATCCGGAATTGAGTCTGCTAGCTGACAACGGTGGGCCTACATTGACGATGTTGCCGGCTGTGACCAGTCCGGTCATTGATCGTATTCCAGGTGGCGGGTTCTCGACGGATCAGCGCTGGCTTCCGCGAGCCGTGCCCGAGCTCGCCGACATGGGCGCGGTCGAGCGCCAGTATCCGGAGGTTGTGATCTTTGACAATAGCTTCGATGGGTCATAATTTACGAGCTCACTTGAACGCATCAGTCTGTTGATTTCCGTGCTGAATTTGGCCAGGTTTGCTGCCAAAGTTTTCGTCGGGTTACGAAGTGTTAGCGCCGAATTGCTGCCCCACGGTTCAGCGAAAAAACGGCTCAGGATCGCGCGCAAATCAGCAGTGGGGAAGGCATTCTTAGTACTGACGAATATTGCTCAATGGGTAAGGCCAGTTTCGTCGAAACGTTTTGCTTCCTTGCCGCGCCAATTGTTGGATAGGGTGAACGGTTCTGCAACGACCGAGCCTTCTACGATCAATGCGACCGGCACTTCGATAGGAGGATCGGCTCCGGTATCGCCGCGGATGCAGAGAAACCCTCGGCGCACACCTGTGCTCGCGGCGAACGAGCTGGCGTAGACCGACACACTGGTCGAGTGTCCGCCTTCCAGTGAACCGAACGCCGGCTCCGTCTCTAACCAGCGCACCGGTTGCGGCGCGGCACAGCCAGTCGCCGAGGTCATGGCCTCCCAATGTAGAACGCTGCCTTCGGTGCCAGTATTGAACAAGAGGAGCCGCGCGCTGACGATAGCGTTCGGCGGTGTCGAAAGCTCAACAGTCGATCTCATTGGAGCTGACGGCGAAGCTGGCGCATCCACGGCCACCTGAATGTGCGCCGTGGCGCCGGTTGTGAAGATCGCAACCATGAATGAAGTGATTCGGAACATGAAAGTCTGCACGGGGACTATCTCTCTGCGAGCAGAAGACCGGAGCGCGTCGCGGACGCCGTAGAAACGGCGCGCCAGCGCGTTGTTGTGGCAATGCACTGGCGAGCCGTGGACGCAAGGCGTGCGCTCAGTCTCTGTCGAAGCCGTCGGTAAAAATGCGATCGCCGACGTTGAACGCGACATGCACGGGCAGGCGTCGGTTGCGCGGATCGTTGCTGCCGATGCACAGCGTCGCAGCGTAGGCACCCGGCGCAAGTCCGGACGAATCCAGCGTGGCCGTGATCGTCTGTTGCGACTGCGGCGATACCACACCGCCTCCCACGCTCAACGAAAGCCAGGGTACGTCCGTGTTGTCGGCACAGTGGTCCGTCTCCAGCACGGGACGCACCAACAGCGAATGGAAGTCGGGATGGCCGACGCCCTGATCGATCAGCTGGCTCCAGCTGAGCATGGGACCGGGCCAAGCCAAAGCATGCCCTTGGTATCCGTCGGGGTTCGGTTCGCCGCTGGTGTCGGCGGCCATAAAGACGCCTCCCGGATGGATCGGGTCGAACGCCACGCCGATGTAGGCCTTGCCGCTCGGAATACTGATCGCGTATCCGCCGAGGTCGACACGTACGAATGCGGCACCCAGCGTGGGAATGTCTGTCGCTGTGGACGGCACAGAAGCGATCAGATTGCCTGGACTTCCGGCAAAGCCCGTGTCGTCGTAGACGACGATCTCGAAATCCTGCGTCGTCGGTCCGCTCGACACGAACGCCACGCAGACGCTAGAGACTAGCGTCGGATAGTTTTCCGGAGTGAACGGCTGCACGTAGGCGGCACGCTGGTAGACGACGTCGAACGGGGCATCCGTATAGCCGTCGTCAGGAACGCCGTCGTCGTAGATCTGGATGCCCGGCGTGCCGGCATCGCAGCCGGCGGTCTCCGAGGCACGCATCGGCACGGCGGTCTGCATGGCCTGGCGATAGGTTGCAGGTCTGCCACGCGGGCTAACCGCCGCCGCGGACACTGGGGAAGCCACCTCGGCAATTCCGAGCGTCGCGGTATTACCGGGCGCCTCGGTCACGCTCCAGTGCAGATCCACTTGGCCGGCGTTGCTGATCACGACCGGCACGTCGATCGGCGCGCTTCCTGCGTCGACGCTCGCACTGAGTGGATCGGGATTGATCCCAAGCGTCGCCGGCTGCAGTGGTTCGATGTCAGTCGAGGCGCTGGCGGTGGCGAACAGCGGATGCGTGACGACCCAGTCGATCGCCTGCGGCGGCGTCAGCGAGGCACTGTCGTAAGAATACTGATTGCCGATCGAGCCGTCGGCATTCTGCAGTCCGATCGTCGCACTGCCGCCATTGTCCCAATCGGGGTTGTCCGGATCGCCAAACGCCGTGTTCTGGTATTGGAACGAAATCGTGCCGTCTTCGCCGAGCCAGACCTCGAACGAGGCGAGCGCGTCGTTGTCGCCGAGGAAGTGCGGGCGGTTCCACTGGATTACCGCATGTCGCGGCGGCGTATCGCCAATGGCCAGCCAATAGACGTTGCCAGCTCCGGCGCCGAGGTCGTCCCAGTACGGAAGGATCAAGCTGCCTTGGATCGGTCCGATCGGATTGATGTACGGCAGCGGAAACTCGAACGAGGGGATCGACTGCTGCACATCGCCGATGACGATTCCGCCGTTGTTGCCGACCCACAGGGTGCTCGAACTTCCGTCGTAGAACGGAAGGTCGAACGGCAATACGACCTCGGTCGAGCCGTCATCGAACGGATCGAGCGCGATGCCATTGCCGTGACTGATGTCGATGAAACCGTACTGGCCGGTCTGCGCGATGTAGCCGGGGGGTTGATCCTGCGCAGTCCAGGTTGCCTCGTGCACGCCCGACTCCGTCTGGACGACCGCCGTGCGGTTGAATTGGAAGCTCTCGCCGTCGGCGAGTGTGTGTGGCATCAAGGAGAATATCGTGCCGTCGATGCTGTCTGTCAGCGTGTGGAACGCCAGCACCGTTCCGGAGGCGTTGGTGACCGTATAGCAATAGTTGACGGCATCGCCGATGACCACTTGCAAGGTATCGACGCTGCCGCATGTCGTCGGATCGCCATTGTCGGGTGCGAGACCAACGCTGAGCTGGATGCCGCCACTGCCGGTGATACCGGCCTTCACGCCTGCACGAACGGACTGCATTCGCGTGGAAGCGTTTGCGCGCCCTGGTGTCGAACTGTCCTTTGAGGTCGGCGATGGCGCGGCCTTGAGAGCACTGGGTCCGCCAGCGAGCAGCGCTCCGGCCGCGGCGAGGCAGGGAAAGAGATGGGTCGTTGAAGTTTTCACCGAGGTGCCCCTGAGTCAGCTTGAGGAGAGTCGGCGCTCTCGATCACGTCGCCGACCATGAGGGAGGGCGGCATCGAAGCGCTTGTTCCGAAGCTAGCCGCAGATCGCCCGCGGCCGCATCAAATCGGCTTGAAATCGCCTTGACACGTGCTTGAAATGTCGTGTCCGATGCGGAATGCAGGGACCAACGCTGCCTTCGATCAATGCGCTGCCTTGATAACGGCCACCCGCTGACCGGCGAGGCCAGCCATCTGCGCGCGGGCGATTTCCGCCGAACGGCGGTCACCCAACTTGTCGTATAACGCCGTCATCGCGCGTGCCGCGTGGTAGTCCTTGGCGGCATAGAGAGAAAGGTGCCCGGCGACACGGGTAGCGTCCTGGACCCGCTGCCGGTCGAGCAGGAACGAGACGTAGTCCGATGCAGAAGTCGCGATCAGGTCAGGGCGATTGCCGCGCACCGCGGCGTCTACTGCATCGGCGAACCTCACGTCGGCATCCGCTTCGTCGCCGACGGCGGCGGACAGGCGCGCTTGCACGAGGTCGGCGACGAAGGCGCGGTCAGGGTCGTACGGCGATGCTCCGGCGTCGCGCAGTCGCGAGAGCAAGTGCCCTGCCAGCGCCGTGTCGCCAGCGCGCAGGGCTGCGTCGGCGAGAACTTCTACCGCTTCCGACAGACTTGCGTCGCTAGTCGGGTCCGACGGCGCCAGCACCTTGTCGACGATCGCATCGGCCTGCTCGATGGCTTCGGCCGGATGCCCTTGCTCGGCCAGAAGCCAGCGGCGTAGCACCGCGAACTCCGGCGGTGCGCTGGATGCCGCCGCATCGAAACGCTCGATGACATGAGCCGTCTCGTCGAGCCGACCTCCAGCCAGCAATGCCAGCGCGCGCGAGTAACCGACTGCGCGAACGGTCATGGCATTTTCGATGCGCGTGGTCAACTGCCATGCCTGAGCGCTGCTGGCGAGCGCGCCGTCGATGTCGAGCATCTGTCGCTGCGCATCGGCCTTCGCCGCGAGCGCGTCGGCGAGGTGGTCGGTCACTCCGAAACGCTTGAATACCGAGATGGCCCGGTCGAATGCCGCGACAGCTTCTGCGAAGCGGCTTCGCCGCGTTTCGGCCATGCCGATGTCAGCGTCGACGCTGGCCTCACCCGGCAGGTTGCCCGCGCGCTGCCATTCGAGGCGTGCGAGACCGAAACCTGTCATCGCCGCATCGTCGTCCCCGCGTTCGCCGTCGATGACGGCGCGTAGCATATGCACACGGCCAAGGAGCATCGGATCGCCGCGGTCGCCGAGTACCTTCAGCGCGTCCGCGCAATGGTCCGCGGCGCTTTCCAGCTTCACGCGGCGGTAGTCGATCGCGCAAAGGCCATACTGCGCGCGGCTACGGCTCGAGGTGGGAACGTCGACGGCGGCATCCGCAATGCGCCGGAACCCGGCTTCGGCAAGATCCGTCCGGCCCGCGCGCTCGTCGACTTCCGCGCTGCGTACGGCGATCACCGGATCGCGCTGCAGTTCGAGCGACGCACCTTCGATCAGTTCCGTCGCCTGCTGCAGATCGCCTTCGAGAAACGCAGCGTCGATGCGCTGTTGCAGTTCGACAAGTGTCGTCCTCGGCACTGCAACCGGATCGACTCCGCCGCCGATCTGCGTAAGGAACTGGCCCATTGCGAGGTCCGCAGCTCGCAGCGGTGTGGATGCCGTAGCCTCGTAATGCAGTGTGTGCTCGGCGTCCTGCACGTCGAGGGTGAATGTCCAGCCATCCTCGGCAGGGTGGACGACAGCAGCCAGTACTTTGGTTACACCGGCCTGCTGCGCCAAGCGCAGCCGTTGCGCCGGATCGGCGAGCTGTTCGTCGCTGTGGCCGGCGAGGTAGGCAATCGCCTGCTCGCTCGGCAGCACCGGTAGCCGCCCGCGCTCGCGGATTGCCGACGCTACATATTCCATCACGCCGAGGCGGATCCAGCGCGATTGCGAATCGGTGTCGCGCACGGCGACCGGCAGCACCAAGTACATGTCCGATGCCGAAAGTCCTGGCGAAGGCTCGGTACCGACCCGTACGAGGACGATCCAAGTGCCAGCCAGGACGACAGCGATGGCGAGCGCGGCAACGATCCAGCGACGCTTTCCGCGATCCATACCGGCACGATGACCGACGATGATGGGTGGTGCGTCGGACGCGCCTTTCACCACGCCAGAAAGTGGCACAGAAGCGTTGGAGCTGGCTTGTTGCGCATCTTCCCCCGGCGCAACCTTGGGCTCATCCAAATCTACCAGCGTGATGGGTGCGACCCAGCGATAGCCGAAGCGCGGCATCGTACGAATCATGCGCTGCGTACCGCCGGTATCATCGAGCGCCTTGCGCGCGCGCGCCAACGTCTGGCCGAGCAAGGCATCGTTGACATCGATGCGCCCCCACACTGCGCTGATGAGTTCGTCGCGGCCGACCACGCGATCGCGCTTTTCGAGCAGATAAACCAAGCAGTCGAACGACTTCAGCGGCAGGGGAATCGCTTCACCGTTGCGGCGCAGTTCGCACGATGGAACGTCGAGCTCGAAGCCTTCGAAGCGGTAACGCCGGGAAAGCATGATTCGATTGTCAACTCCGCTCTTGGGACAGCGCTGGCTGCGGTGGACTGCCGCGCGGACCAATGACTCTACCCGGTCGCGTCGGCCTGCGCACGCGGGGTTCTGCCCCGTTAACGCGGACACTTCCAAGAAGGTCTCGAAGCGAGGCCGAACTGTCCACAGTATTGGGGGAAGTCCAGGCGTCCGCAGCAAGCGACGGTCGACGCCCTCGGGTAGCTGGTATGGGGGCTGCTCGCTGAGTAGCGGCGCGCTCCTTCGAATCCTGACCAATCCGATTTACCGAGGAGAGATCGCACACCGAGACCAACGATATCCCGGGCAGCACGAAGCGATTGTTCCAGAAGACCTTTGGAATGCGGTTCAAGCGCTGCGCGACCGCACTCGCCGAGCCAACGCAACGTTGCCGAAAGCACAAGCCAAGCATCCGCTGTTGGGTCTTATGACTGATGAGGAGGGGAGGTGCTATCAGCCAGGCCATACGACGAAGGGACATCGGCGATATCGATACTACGTGGCCAAGTCGAGCGAGGCGGGTGTCCCCGCGACACGCTATCCCGCCGATGAGCTGGAATTGCACCTCAGCCAACGTCTGCAAACATTCTTCAACCGGCCCAAAGCCGTCGTGGACGCCGTGCTCGCACAGGATGATTCAGCAACGGCTTTGCAGTCCGCCTTGAGGCAAGCGACGGCACTTGAAGCGCCTAATGGCGAATCCCGCTGGGAGGCATGGCGCCCATTGATCGCCGGAATCACGCTTGGCAGCGACGCGCTCTCGATCAGGATCGATTGGCACGCACTTCGGCGTGCACTGGGGCTTCCGGTCACTGAAGGCGCCGAACCCACGATCGACCTCGTGCAACTCATGCGGCTGCATCGCACCGCTCATGAGATCCGTCTTGTGATCCCCACCGAGACGGACGCTGATGAAGCCGGCCAGCGCAACGAGTCATTGATTCGCTTCCTCGCTCGCGGCCGACGCTGGTATCGACAGATCACGAGCGGCGAGGTGCCGTCGATCCAGGCCATCGCCAAAGCTGAGAATGTCACGGAGCGCTATATCGCTCGGGTGCTCCGAGGTTCACTCCTGGCGCCCGATCTCATGCAACGCATCCTCGAAGGACGCCAACCCGTCGGACTGACGGTACGGCAGCTCCTCGATCCGCCGCCGATGGATTAGGCTGAGCAGCGGCGTCACTTCGGATTCGATCCATCCTGAGCCTGCGCGGCTAGCGCGCAGTCGAGAAAACCACAGTCCGCTACCCGATCAGCCGCCAATGACTCCGGACTCCTGCTCAACGCCGCCAGAGACGCGGCGAGAGAATCGGCGAATCAGCCCGGAAATGCACCTTCTGCAGTCCGCCCCACAAACAAAAAGTGCGCCATGTGGCGCGCTCTTTGGCTTTCAAAGCGACCCGGACTCGCAAGGCCGGTCTGCGTGTTGCGGAGACTGGGCTAGTCCGCCACGTCTCATCGGCTAAGATGCCGCAATCCGCTTTGGGTGAGGGGTCGCATGCCGTCAATCTTTGGCGAACTCCGTCGCCGTAACGTCTTGCGTGCCGGTGCGCTGTATGTCGCTGCTGCTTGGGCCCTTGCCCAAGGCATCGCGCAACTGGGGCCGGCGTTCGGGATGCCCGATTGGGGCACCCGTTGGGTAGTCATTGCCGGCGTGATCGGTTTTCCGTTCTGGCTCTCCTTCGCCTGGTTCTACGAGTTCACACCCGAAGGGTTGAAGCGCGAGAGCGAGATCGAGCCGTCCGAATCGATCACTGCGCATACCGGTAAAAAGCTCGATCGATGGATCATCGGCATACTGGGCGTCGTAGTCGTGCTACTGCTGACGAACACCTTCGTCTGGCACAAGGGCGCGGGGCTGGCCAATGTAAATGATGGTGTAGCAGTCGAAGCGCACTCGATTGCCGTGCTGCCGTTCGTCAACATGAGCGACGAGAAGTCCAACGAATATTTCTCCGACGGCATCTCGGAGGAACTCTTGAACCTGCTGGCAAAGATCCCGCAATTGCAGGTCACGGCGCGCACGTCGTCGTTTTCATTCAAGGGCAAGGAGGTCGCCATTCCCGAGATCGCGCGCACCTTGCACGTCGCGAACGTGCTCGAAGGCTCGGTGCGCAAGGCCGGCAACCGGGTGCGCATCACCGCGCAGTTGATCAAGGCCGGTACCGATGCGCACGTGTGGTCGCAGACCTACGACCGCAAACTCGACGACATCTTCGCGATCCAGGACGAGATTGCGGCCGATGTGGTGAAGCAGCTCCAGGTGACGCTGCTCGGCGCCGCGCCAAAGGTGCCCACGACCGATCCCGAGACGTACGCGCTGTATCTGCAAGGCGTCCAGATTGCACGACAGGGCGGCGCCGAGGCATACAAGCAGGCTGAAGCGCTGGATCGCAGGGTGCTGGCGACGGATCCGAACTATGCGCCGGCATGGGTCGCGTTGGCGCTGAATGTCACACGCCAAGCAGAATTGGGGCTGCTGCCCCTAGAGGAGGGTTACGCCGACGCCCGCAAAGCTGCTGAGAAAGCGTTGGCGATCGATCCGAATTACGCACCGGCCCACGCTCTGCTTGGCTACGTCTCGACGGGCGAGAACGACCTTGCCGGTGCGGCGCAGCACCTGCGTCGCGCGCTCGCGCTCGATCCAACGGACGTGGACGTGTTGCGGTTAAGCGCGGTGCTGCTCCGGATCCTCGGCCGAGCGGACGAGGCGTTGATGCTCATCGAAAGCGTCGTACGCCGCGATCCGGTGAGCCCGTCGGCGTTGTTCAGCCTGAGCCAGATCCAGGTCTGCGCCGGCCAGCTTGACGCGGGGATCGCGTCGCTCCGTACCACGCTAAGCCTCGCCCGTAGTAGAGACGCTGCGCAAGCCGTACTGGGTTTCGCGTTGGTGAAGAAAGGAGATGCGGTAGCCGCCTTGGCGGAAATCGAGGCCGAATCGGCCGATGCCTGGAAAATGATCGCCCTGCCGATCGCGTACCAAGCGCTGGGACACAAGGCCGATTCCGATGTCGCGCTCGCCGCGCTGATCGCCAAGTACGCAAAAGATGCTCCCTACAACATCGCCACTGTCTATGCTTTTCGCGGCGAAGCCGACCTGGCGTTCGCCTGGCTGGACAAGGCGAATGAATACGGTGATGCCGGTCTCAGCGAAATCGTGACGGAGCGCTTCTTCGACAATATCCGCGCAGATCCCCGCTGGCTGCCGTTCTTGCGCAAGATCGGCTACGCGCCCGAGCAACTGGCGAAGATCGAGTTCAAGGTGACGCTGCCGCAGGATGCAGCGTCAAGATCCGCTGCGGTGCAAACGGCTCACTGATGGCTCCAGCGCCACTCTCGATTCTGCGCGCGGGGTCGTTGCGCACGATCAGGATCGATCGGCAGGCACTTCGGAGTGCAGTGGGCTTCCGACTACCGAAGTCGCTGATGCGATGTTCCACTTCGTGCAGCGCATTCTGGACGGTCGTTAGTCTGTGAGACTGACGGTGCGGCAACTCCTCGATCCGCCGCCGATGGACTGGGCGGAGCAGCGCTGTCACTTCGGACTCGATCCCACCTGAGTCTGCGCGGTCAGCGCGCAGTCAAGAAGATCCCAGTCCGCCGCCCCATCAGCCGCTAGCGACGCCGGACTCCTGCAAAACACCCGCAGAGACGCACCGGCAAAATCGCCGAATCGGATCAGGCATGCGACCTCCGGAGTCCGCCCCAGAAACGATAAAGCGCGCCACGGGGCGCGCTTTTCGGCTTTCACAGAGACCCGGACTCACTTGGTCAGTCTGCGTGGCGGTGGTTGCAGTCTCGCGAGCACTCGTCTCTATGGGCCAATTCCCGTGAACAGGGAAATTTTCAGGGTATTTCGCGTCTCTGGATACCTTCTTCGCTCCGTAGACGCCAGGAAAGCGAGGTAGCACGCGGGGTTCTGGAAGAACAGAGATGAAAATCGGAGCTTCGGAACAGGGAAGCTAACAGGGAAGGAACAGGGAGCGTGCATGGAAGGGAACAGGGATGACCAACGACGCTGCGTCTGCAGGGTGGACGTGCACTCGGCCGCTGCCTGCTCAGCCCGCATGCGCCCATCGTGTCTGCGCAGCCGGCAAAACGCCCTACGTGGTTCCTCGCAAAACCATAGACCGAGCGCCTTGAATTCAACGATTCCAAAGTATTACGGATCCGAGTCAAGCTCGGTCCGGACGGAGCTTCTTGAGCTTGTACCAGAGGGCCCGCTCGCTAATGTCCAGGGAAGCGGCCGCGCGTGCCTTGTTGCCGCCCATCCGCTCCAACGCCGCGGTGATCAGCCGACCTTCGAGTTCGTCGACTGCTTCGCTCAGGCGAGGCAACGGTTGGTCATCGTGCAGTTCGGATTTGGGCGAAGCAGCTCTGGGACTCGTGGTATCGAGCGCGAAGTGCTGCTCAGTCAGGACGCCACCATCACTGAGGATCAGCGCGCGTTCGACCATATTTTCGAGTTCGCGCACATTTCCTGGCCATCGGTAGCGAGCTAGTTGAGCTAATGCCTCTGCACCGAGGCGAACTTTTCTGGAGGATGATCCATGTTTAGCAATGAAGTGATCTACGAGGCCGGAGATGTCCTCCGGTCGTTCACGCAACGGTGGCATTTGAATTGAGAAGACGTTGAGGCGGTAGTAAAGATCCTCCCTCAGCTTGCCCTCTTGAACGGCGGCTTTGGGATCGCGATTGCTCGCTGCGATCATGCGGATGTCGAGGACAACGGTACGGTTGCTGCCCAATCGCTCCAGAGAGCCCTCTTGCAGGACGCGTAGTAGCTTTGCCTGTAGTGGCATCGGCATTTCTGTTAGTTCATCCAGAAAGACGGTGCCACCTTCGGCGAGTTCGAACTTGCCGATGCGTTCCTTCACTGCTCCCGTAAATGCGCCTTTCTCATGGCCGAACAATTCGCTCTCGAGCAAGTCCGCTGGAATGGCCGCACAGTTGATGGGAACGAACAACTTCTTGCTTCGCTCCGATGCATTGTGCACCGCCCGCGCGGCGAGTTCCTTGCCGGTGCCGGTCTCCCCCGCAATGAACACCGAGGCTTTGCTAGGTCCTACGCGTCGGATCATGTCGTAGACAGACTGCATTGGCTTGCTGGTGCCTACGAATGAGTGCCATCCGCGTTCGATTTCTTCACGTAGAAAGGCGTTCTGACGCGTCAGAGCAGCTGATGCGAGTGCGCGCTCGATCGAAAGGAGCAACGCGTCCATGTCAAATGGTCTGACGATGTAATCGAATGCCCCATACTTCATGGCCGCTACTGCCGTCTCGACCGTACCGTGTGCGGTGACAACGAGCAAAGGCACTTCAGATCCCCGCTCTCGCAAACTCGAAAGCAACTCGATGCCATCCATTTCAGGCATGCGAAGATCGGCGATGACCAGATCGATAGCATTGCTCGCAAAGAGATCCAGCGCTTCGCGGCCATTGCCTGCGCTGAAGACGCGATGCCCGAGCTTCTGCAGCATGATCTCCAAGACACGCCGCATCTTTGGTTCGTCATCGACTACAAGGATCTGTCGCGACGTCATGGCGAGTGCGGTCGATGACGCGGAAGGGAAATGCGGAACAATGCTCCTCCTAGGGTGCTCTCGGCCGCCTCGATGCTGCCAGCATGTGCGTTGACGATCTGTTGCACGATTGCTAGACCAAGCCCAATGCCTCCTTCTCGCTTGAAGAAGAACGCATCGAAGATACGGGATCGCTCTCCAGGATCGATCCCCGGGCCATCATCGGAGATTTCGATACTGACATGCGTGCGGTCACTGCGCGTCGCAACTTCTATCCGGCCGCCGTCATGGAGAATTTGAAGGCCATTCAGAAGCAAATTCAACACTACCTGAGTCATTTGCTCCTCGTCGCACGCGACACGCGCATCCGTCGTGGCTACGTTGAAGCTAGTAGTGACCTGTTTTCGCTCCGATTGAGCGGCTAGCATCGCGATGCTGCGCGTTATCAGGGCATTCAAGTCGACGGCCTTGTAGTCGGGGTTCCTAGGTCTGGCGGTGTCCAGCATCGCGGATACCAAGCGATTCAAGCGCTCCGTCTCGCTCTCGATGAATCCCAGCAATTCGCGCCCTTCCAGGCTGATGCCGCTCTCGCGCTGCAGTACTTGCGCCGACGACCGGAGGATGCCGAGCGGGGTGCGCACCTCGTGAGCTATCACTGAAGACATTTCGCCAACGACGGCGAGCTTAGAAGCACGCACGAGATTTTGCTGCGAGACGTCAATGTCCTGCACCATCTGTACGAAAGCTGTTGAATTGCACGTTCGATTGAGCCATGTTTTCGCCCAGGCTCAATCCGAGCGGACACGATCGTCGCCGCGCGCCATAAGCCTCGTCACGCTTGATCGGTGGCTCACCGATTAATGCAAACGTGGCTCAATCGAGGGCGCAAATCAACACGCAAGTCCAGTCTGCGTGGCGGGGAGGGTGATATTCGAATCTCCGTTACGGCGCTCAATCGGAGGGGAATTCGACGAAAATGTGGTGCAATCAAGGTCTTATCGGAATCGGTGTGGCTAGTCGATACGACTTAGCCGCGCTCGCCCCGAGCCTTTTGAACACGTGCCCAAATCTCCGGGGTACCGCTCTCCCACATTCCAAGGAGAAGCTCCCTGAAGGCCGGATCTCGACGGGCTTGTACTTCGATACGGTCGATGAACTGCGGTCCCGCGTGATCGACAAGATCCTCCAGCGGACCCGCGGCAAGGATGCCCCAAGACAGTCTTCGAGGGATCACGCTTGAGCACTTCGAGGATTGCCGCCCAACAACTTTCAGGATCGGCGGCGAATGATAGGCCGACCATGAAATCGGCGATCGCCTTTGGCAAGGATTTGTACCCGCCTGGCGGGATGCCGGCACGCTGCGCAGCGATATAAGCATCGGCCCAAGCGGAGATCTCCGCCTCACTCTTAGGCGCAGGTTCGCCTTCTCGGGCGCGCAGTCGATATTCGGCACGGCCACTTCCCTTGGGATGTCGTTGGACCTCTAGCTCGCCTTCTTCAACCAGTACTTCGAGCCGTCGAAGAAAGATCACGTCGGGAGTAGACGGTAGACGTTCTTCTAACAAGGACATTGCGGACCCAGCAATACGATGACCTGTCCTCCAGCGCGTGCCGGCCGCTCGCAATAACGCGCGATCAATGGCGAGCAACTCCTCATCCGTCAGTACGGAAGTCGCGTCTGCTTGCGGAGACTGATCGTTCGCTCGTCGGTTCGCCATGGCGGACTAGTTACCAGGAAACGTCGGTAGCCTCAATCCGCTGGCTTTGCGCCCCTCAGCGCTTCGAGTTACGAGAGCGTGCGGCCGTGCCTCTGATTCGCGACGTTGCTCATCCCAGCGGTAGCGCTCGAGCGAATACGGGTCCGGTGATATCCCCGCTTATCCGCATCAATGCATACGCATGCTCTGCAGCGACTCCTTCCAACATGAGCGGGTTCGAATACTGATACGTGCGATAGCTTTTGCCATCGCGAAGCTCGACGACGATCGACGAACCGTCGGACAGCGTAAATTTGGGCTTAGGGAGTTCAGATTCATCAGGAAGCGTCCATAGGCCTTCACGTACGAGCTTTCGATAGATCGTCTTCCAATGTACTTCTTGCGAGGCGGTGGCGGCGCACGAATCTGCAGCTTCGTTGCTTTGCACACTTGTGCACATTGCTCTGAGCACCGATCGCACGGATTCGTTGTAGGCGTTGTCCTCCGGAGCCCTCATGAAGTGCGCGAGCATCGTTCCAGTCAAGTCGCCGTTGGGCTCGATTTGGAAACGCAACAGGAAGTCAGGCGCGACAGTGCCAAAGCCAGTCCACACTCGCACTTCCTTGGCTCCTTCGGGGAGTACCGACTCCCTCAGCAGCGGAAGATTCATGCTGTATGTCGCTTGATCCGTGAACGTCAGCAGGAAAGGAAGCTCCTTGGGAGTTTCGTCACGAAGCAGCGGGCTTCGGCCTGCACATGCCTGCAGCACCAAGCACACTATTCCGGTTAGTAGGGCGCAAATTCTCAAGCGGACGTCCGTTGTATGCATGGCGCGTGATCGCGTGCGTCCGAACCTGAGGATTCCGAAGGCTAGCCCCAGACTCCGTCCTAAGCACGCAGTCGTTGAAACGTCGGTTCGGTTGCAAATGCTACTTCTGCGACTCCGGACTTCGGCAACTTCGCACGAGAGACGCGTAGGCCAAATGGCCGCGGTCGCCTCGAAATCACTGCAGACCAGTCCGGCCCCACAACGCAAAATCGCCGCATTCGCGGCGATTGATGACGTCTATGGAGACGCGTCTTGCGATAGACGGACTCGTTGGCGGTGGACGCAGACGACCGAGAACCCGTCTCGGCAACGAAATTCCCGTGAACAGGGAAATTTTCAGGGTACTTCGCGTCTCTGGAGCCCGTTTCTGAGAACCCTAAGCTTCAAGAGCGAGGCGTGGTGCGGTTTTCCGCACCGACAGAGACGATTCGGCCGGTAACGAAACAGGGAAGGTAACAGGCGCCGATCAGGGAACGAGCAGGGAAGGGATCAGGTCGCGCTGAATCTGCACGCGACGTCCCGCCGGTGTAATCTAGATCGGCTCCTGCCGGTCCTTTCGTGACACATCGCCGAATCCGTTAATGCATCTACGACATCGCCACCGCCGCTGGATTGCGCTCATTGCACTGCTCAGCCTGCTCTTTCAGCAGGTGGCAATGGCGGCGTACCTGTGCCCGAACGAAAGTGGACGGTCAGAGACGGCGTCAATGTCGGCTGCAATGCCGGCGTGCCACGCGAATGTCACCACCGACAAAGCGCGCTGTAACCAGCATTGCGCACCGCTGCCGCCGTCATCCGACCATCCGCCAAGTCCGACGGTACCGACCATGCTGCCGGCGACTGCATGGCTGCCGGTCGCCGAGGCGCGCTGTTCCAGCGGGCATGTCTATGGGGCGGACATTGACGCCCGGTCGACCGCACCACCGCTGACCATCCAGCACTGCACTTTCCAGATTTGAGTCTCTGACTGCGTCCCGTGGCGCCGCGCTTCGCGCGGCATCTCTGCGTCTGCTGTCGGAGTTTTCATGTCCATTTCTCGTTTTGCTTGCCGCCCTGCCGTAGGCCGGCGTGATGTGCCTCTCTTCATGGCACACATCCTTTTCATACTCCTGTTGGGCGCATCGGCATGCGTTTTCGCACAGACCGATGCACGCCCACTGTCGCTGACCGAAGCCGTTCGCCTGGCAGAAGCCGATTCACCCGCCATCGACGCTCGCAAGTCCGCCGTCGAATCCGCGGAACACGCGATTGCACCCGCCGGTGCGCTGCCCGACCCGCAACTCGTCGCCGGCATCGACAACTTGCCGGTGACGACCGCTGACGCCTTCAGCTTGACGCGCGACTTCATGACGATGCGCAAGATCGGCGTGATGCAGGAGTTTCCGCAACGCGAGAAACGCCGATCACGCACGGAACGGGCGCAAGCGATGGCGGATCGCGAACAGGCGTTGCTCACGACCGAGCGATTGTCGGTTCGAGAAGCCGTCGCGCGCGCGTGGATAGCGCGTGCATCGGCAGAGCAACGCTTGCGCCTTCTCAAGTCGTTGCAACCGCGCACCGAGGCCCAGGTCGGCGCCGCCGCTGCCGGTTTGAGCGCAGGCCGTGCGTCCGCGGCCGACGGCATCGCTGCCAAAGCCGCTGTCGCGGCGCTAGCGGATCGCATCGATAGCGTCGAACGCGAGGTGGAAGACGCGCGTGCTGACTTTGCGCGCTGGCTGCCGTCGGCATCTGAGCGGCCTCTCGGTGACGGAGTGGACTGGCATACGCTCGGCGCCGACCCGGACACGCTGATCCCCAACATCGCCCATCATCGAGAATTGCTCGCCTACGATGCAGCCCAGCAGGCGGCGAACGCCGACGTCGCGCTCGCCCGCGCCGACAAGCGTCCCGACTGGTCGGTCGAGTTTGATTACGCACAACGCGGCCCTGCGTACTCGAACATGGTCTCCATTGAGTTCCGGATTGGTCTTCCTATTTTCGGGTCGACGCGACAGGACCCGACGATTGCGTCGAAGCTCGCCGCGGCCGACCAGATTGGCGCCGAACGAGAAGATGCGCGGCGGATGCACACCGCTGAACTGCGCAAAACACTGGCCAGTTGGCGAAGCGCCAGCGCGCGCGTCCAACGCTACGAAACGGAGTTAATTCCGCTGGCCGACGACCGTGCGGATGCTTCGCTGGCTGCCTATCGGGGCGGGCAGGGCGACTTGCAGGCATCGCTGGCCGCGCTCGACAATGCCATTGAGCAGCGCATCGCCTACACGGAACTTCAGAACACGCTCGGCCAATCATGGGCCGCGCTCCACTTTGCATTTCCTGAGGAGCGCTGATCATGCGTCCTTTGGTTGTTGTGCTCGCTGCAACGGTCGGCCTTGCCGTAGGGGCCGTGTCCACGTGGCTTGTCCTGCGAACGGCGCCACCCGTCGTGCCTACGAAGGCCAACAACTCCGTGCTGGCGGACAAGAACGTCCTTTATTGGTACGACCCGATGGTACCCGCCCAGCACTTCGACAAGCCGGGCAAGTCACCCTTCATGGACATGCAACTGGTGCCGAAGGTGGTAGGACAGGGTGCTGACAGCACCGCGTCGGGTGTGGTCCAGATTGACCCGAGGCAACTGCAGAATCTCGGGCTGCGCACCGCACGTGCGCAAAGCGGCGCATTGACCACCACGGTCAGTGCGACGGGCACCGTCGCCTTCGATGAGCGCGCGGTATCCGTGGTGCAAGCGCGCTCCTCGGGCATCGTCGAACGCCTGGATGTTCGCGCGCCGATGACCGTGGTTAAGCGGGGAGAAACGCTCCTGACTTTGATCGCGCCCGACTGGACGGCCGCGCAGGAGGAGTACCTGTCGCTGCGGCGCGCGAAGTCCGCCGGACTCGAGCAACTGCAAGGGGCAGCGCGCCGTCGTCTGTTGCTCCTCGGTATGGGCGAAGGTCAGATTCGCTCGATTGAACGAAGCGAGCAAGCGCAGACTCGAATCGCGATCACCGCGCCGCGCGACGGCGTGGTCACCGAACTCTCCGTACGCGAAGGCGCCGGGGTTTCGGTCGGTGCGCCGTTGCTTCACATCAACGGGCTCGACACCGTATGGGTCAATGCGTCCATTCCGGAGACGCAAATCGGTCGCGTGTCATCCGCCGCATCTGTCGTCGTAGAACTGCCCGCATTCCCAGGAGAGCGGTTCGAGGCGCGAATCGACGCGTTGCTTCCCGATCTCGACGCAGCGACGCGCACGCAGACCGCGCGGCTCGCCTTACCGAATCCCAGCCATCGCATCGCACCCGGCATGTTTGCGCGCGTCGGGTTTGCGACATCAAATGAAAGGCAAGCGGGTGTGCTCGTCCCAACCGACGCGGTGATTGCGACCGGTGCCCGCTCCGTGGTCATCGTCGTCGAAGACGAGGGCCACTTGCGGGCGCAGGAAGTCCGCATCGGCGAGGAATCGGGCGGGAAAACCGAGGTGATCGAGGGGCTGAAGGACGGCGACTCCGTTGTGCTCTCGGGCCAGTTCCTCATCGATTCCGAGGCGAGCCTGAGTGGAACGCTGGCGCGTCTGGGCGGTGGCGCCGATGCCGGGAGCGCACAGGGCAAGGCGGACGATTCCGAATCGGAGGTGTATCGAGCGCAAGGCCAGGTGGAACGCGTGGAGGGTACACGTTGGACGATCGCCACCGACGCGATTCCTTCGCTTCAGATGGGCGCGATGACGATGACGTTCGATCTGGCTACCCAAGCGCATTCCGGCGATGTTCGACCGGGCCAGCGTGTGTCGTTTGCGTTCGTTCGCCACGCGGATGGCATGTTCGCCATTACGGCGATGAGCGTGCTGGGTGAAACGCCCAACCCCGTCCTTCCGAAATCTGGTGCGGGAGGCAAGCCGTGATCGCGCGCCTGATCCGCTGGTCGATCGCGCAGCGTTTTCTGGTTCTAATCGCGGCGTTGTTCCTTGCCGGCTGGGGTGTGATCACATTGCAGCGGACGCCGGTCGATGCGCTGCCAGATCTGTCGGACGTGCAGGTCATCATCCGCACGACGTGGGCCGGCCAGTCGCCACAGATCGTCGAAGATCAGGTGACCTACCCGTTAACTGCCGCGATGCTGTCGGTGCCTGGCGCGAAGACGGTGCGTGGCTATTCGTTCTTCGGCGATTCGTACGTGTACGTACTATTCGACGACGGCTCCGATCTGTACTGGGCGCGCTCGCGCGTGCTCGAGTACCTCAACCAGGTGCAGGCGCGCTTGCCCGCCGAGGCACGCGCGACCTTGGGCCCGGATGCGACCGGCGTCGGATGGATCTACGAATACGCGCTGGTGGATCGCAGCGGCCAGCACGATTTGTCGGAGCTGCGCGCCCTCCAGGATTGGGTGCTGAAGTACGAGCTGAAGTCGGTGCCCGACGTCGCCGAAGTCGCGACGGTCGGTGGTATGGTCCGCGAATACCAGATCGTGCTCGACCCCGACCGGCTGCGCGCCTACGGCATTACGCACAACCAGGTTATCGAAGCGGTCCAGCGCGCGAACGGCGAGGCCGGCGGTTCTGTGCTGGAACTGGCCGAAGCCGAATACGCGGTGCGCGCCAGCGGCTACCTCAAATCACTCGACGATTTGCGCGTCGTGCCCCTTAAGACGGGTGCTGGCGGCGTGCCGGTGATGCTCGGCGATGTCGCGCGCCTCCAGCTCGGTCCCGAGATGCGACGCGGCATTGCCGAACTCGACGGCGAAGGCGAAGTCGTCGGCGGCATCATCGTCATGCGCTCGGGCAAGAACGCGCAGGCGACCATCGCGGCGGTCAAGGCAAAGCTGTCCATACTCAAAGCGAGCCTGCCCCCGGGCGTCGAGATCGTCGAAACCTACGACCGCTCGCAACTCATCGGTCGCGCGATCGACAACCTCGGCGGCAAGTTGCTCGAAGAATTCCTCGTGGTCGCGCTGGTCTGTGTCGTGTTCCTGTTCCACCTGCGTTCGGCACTGGTCGCCATCGTGGCGCTCCCGCTCGGCGTCCTCGCGGCATTCATCGTGATGCACCTGCAGGGCATCAACGCCAACATCATGTCGCTCGGCGGCATCGCGATCGCCATCGGCGCGATGGTCGACGCGGC
>JBDTYM010000048.1:0-32430 GCA_040005635.1 Dokdonella sp.
ACACGCCGGACGTCAAGATCATCACGGTCGAGGATCCGGTCGAATACCAGATCGAGGGCATCAACCAGATCCAGGCGAAGCCGACGATCGGTCTGGACTTCTCGCATGCGCTGCGCTCGATCGTGCGTCAGGATCCGGACATCATCATGATCGGCGAAATGCGCGATCTGGAGACCGCACGCATCGCGATCCAGTCCGCGCTGACCGGTCACCTGGTGTTGTCGACGCTGCATACGAACAACGCCGCCGGCGGCATCACGCGCATGCTCGACATGGGCGTCGAGGATTACCTGCTCACTTCGACGGTCAATGGCATCCTCGCGCAACGCCTGGTGCGCCGGCTCGATCGCTCCGTCGCGGAAACCTACGAGCCGTTGCCGGAAGTCATCAAGGAATTCAATCTCGATACCTTTACCGACGAGCGCCCGATCAAGCTGTACAAGCCGGGTTCGAGCGTCGCCAATCCGACCGGTTACTACGGCCGTACGACGATCATGGAATTCCTCGTCATGTCCGATGCGATCCGCCGCCAGATCATGCAGCACGCCGGCATGGGCGACATCGAGCAGCAGGCGCGCACCGAAGGCATGCGCACGATGTACGAGGATGGACTGGTCAAATCGCTGCAGGGACACACGACGCTCGAGGAAGTGCTGCGCGTGACCTCGTCCGACAATTGATCGACGCAAGGCGCACGCCAAGATGCATCCAGATCCATGGTCGATGCCCGAAGGTGCGCGACAAGCTACCTCCAGCGGGCTTGCAATGGCACGCGCCGGCGCGTTGCCGGAATTTGAGAAACCCTTCCCCAGGTCCAGCCGCGAATGACGTTGTACTACTACAAGGCCGTCACCCCATCCGGCGAAACGCTCGAAGGCCAGCTCGACGTCGCCACGCATGACGAAGCGATCGGCAAGCTGCAGGACGCCGGCAATATTCCGCTAGAAGTGCGCGAAGCCGACAGTGGTGATTCAGCCAGTCTGTTCGCGGCGCTGTTCAAGCGCGCTACGCTGAAGGATGCGCAGGTCGTGCAGTTCACGCAGCAGCTGGCGACGCTGCTCGGCGCCGGCCAGCCGCTCGACCGGGCATTGCAGATCCTGCTCGATCTGCCGGAGACCGAAAAGGCGAAACGCCTGCTCGAGCGCGTGCGCGATCAGGTGCGTGGCGGCACGCCCTTGTCGGATGCTCTCGAAGCCGAGCACGGCAGCTTTTCGCGCCTGTACGTGAACATGGTTCGTGCTGGCGAAGCTGGCGGTTCGCTCGATGAAACCCTTGCGCGCCTTGGCGATTACCTCGAGCGCAGCGCGAATCTGAAGAGCAGCGTCGTCAATGCGATGATCTACCCGGCCTTCCTGGTCGGCATGGTGCTGATGTCGTTGATGGTCCTGCTGGTCTACGTGGTGCCGCAGTTCGCGCCGATGTTCGCCGACATGAACATCGAAATGCCGCTGATCACCAAGATCGTGCTGGCGGTCGGCTCTACCCTGCAGAACTTCTGGTGGGCGATCATCGGTGCGATCGTGCTCGGCGTCGGCTGGCTGCGCCGGCAGATGGCCGACCCGCCGTCGCGATTGAAGATCGACGATCGCCTGCTGAAGATGCGCCTGGTCGGCGATGTGATCCGCAAGGTCGAGACTGCACGTCTCGCGCGCACGCTCGGTACCCTGCTCAAGAATGGCGTGCCGCTGCTGAATGGTTTGACCGTTGCGCGCAACGTGATGGGCAACACCGTACTTGCCGAAGCGGTGCAGAATGCGGCCGAGGAAGTGAAGACCGGCGGTGGCCTCGGCTATGCGCTGTCGCAATCCAAGCGTTTCCCGAAACTCGCCCTGCAGATGATCAGCGTCGGCGAGGAGTCGGGTGAACTCGACACGATGCTGATGAAGGTGGCCGACACCTTCGACGTCGAGGTGAAGAATACGCTGGATCGCTTGCTCGCCGCGCTGGTGCCGGCGACGACGATCGTGATGACGGTTATCGTTGCGATGATCATGCTCGCGATCGTATTGCCGATCATGAATATTGCCGGCGCCGTGAAATGACGCCGATCGAAGAAACCTGGGATTGCGCAAAGAGGAAACCATGAATACGAATCCGCAACGTAGCTATCGCTCCCTGTCGCGTGCGCGCGGCTTCAGCCTGATCGAAATGCTGGCAGTGATCGTGCTGATCGGCATCGTCGCCGGCATCGTCGTGCAGCAGGTCGGCAAGAACGTCGACAAGGGCAAGTACGGCGCCGGCAAGGCCGCGGTGCAGTCGCTCGCCGGCAAGATCGAAGGTTATGCGCTCGACAACGGCTCGCCGCCGGCGCGTCTCGAAGACCTGCTCACCAAGCCGGGCAACTCGTCCAACTGGCAAGGTCCCTATGCGAAGGAATCCGATCTCAAGGACCCGTTCGGTCATGCCTATCAGTACAAGGCGCCCGGCGAGCACGGCGATTTCGACATCGTCTTCCTCGGCAAGGATGGGCAGGCCGGTGGCGATGGCGTGAATCAGGATTATGGCAACTGGCAATGAAAAGCTGGGAATGCGGAATCGGGAATGGGAAATCGGTAGAGCCGGCGCATAGCCTGTGCCCGGCTTCCTCCCATTCCCCATTCCCCATTCCCCGTTCCCGTCCTTTCGCGCGCCGCGCGAAAGGCTTCACCCTGATTGAACTGATGGCAGTCATCGTGCTGCTCGCGCTGGCCCTGACGGCGGTCACGTTCTCGTTCTCGAAGAGCCTGCAAAGCGCAAAGATCCGAGGTGCCAGCCGTGACCTCGTTGCCGCGTTGCGCTATACACGTGGGCAGGCGATCGTGAAGGGCAAGCAGGAAGTGCTGCTGCTCAACCTCGACGACAATTCCTACAACGCGCCGGGGAAGAATCCGGTCAAGTTGCCGAAGGGCATGGGTCTGCGCCTGACCACGGCCGAAACCGAATTGACCGGCGGCAATTCCGGCGGCATTCGTTTTTTCCCCGATGGCAGTTCAACCGGCGGGCACATTTCCGTGTTCCAGGGGCAGCGCGAATGGCGCGTCAACGTTGCCTGGCTGACCGGCGACATCGCCCTCGACGAAGCGCCGGAGCAATGACATGCCGTTGTCGTTGCCAGCGAACTCGGCGCGATTCCCGCGGTCCACCTACCCGATGAAACGTATCCGTCCACTCCGTGCCGCACGCCGCGTGCGCGGCTTCAGCCTGATCGAGATGGTTGCGGCATTCCTCGTCTTCGCGATCGCGATGGGAGTGCTGATGCAGATCCTCACCAGCGCGATCCACAACACGCGGCAATCGTCGGACTACACGATGGCTGCGCTTTGGGCGCAGTCCAAGCTCGATACGGTGGGTGTCGGTGTGCCGATCGAGTCCGGTCGCGCGAATGGCCGCTTCGACGACACCTACAGCTGGGAGCTCGACATCGAGCAAGTCGATCCGAGCAGCGTCGAACCGCCGCCGCAGCAGACGATCAACGCCGGTAACCAGGGCGTCGGCAGCGTGCAGCAGAATCAACTTTCGGCATCGAATGCCGGCAACGGCAACGGTGCGCAAGTGACGCCGTTCGACCTCTATCAAGTCGACCTCACCGTTTTCTGGGGCGGTCACTTCGGTTCGAACTCGCATAGCGCGCACTTCGGCACCTTGCGTGCACAGAATCCCGATCCCAACAGTGTGCAGGGCGTCCAGGGCGTCGGCCTCAATACGCGGCAGACGCAAAAATTCGGCGGGAACACGCGATGAAGCCGATCTCCGCACGCGTCACCCGCGGCTTCACGCTGCTCGAGGTCATGCTCGCGATCATGCTGCTCGCCGTGCTGCTGGCGGGTACCTACGGCGCGATCCGCACGGCCACGCACGCGATGCATTCGGGTGAACTTGCGATCGACCGTACGAATCGCCTGCGCGTCGCGCAGGAATTCCTGCGTCGCCAGGTCAGCCGCATCATGCCGCTGGCGTTCGGCCAGGATGAAAGCACGAACACCAATATCGTGTTCGAGGGGCGAGCCAATTCAATGCGCTTCGTCGCACCGATGCCGGGCTATCTGTCCAAGGGCGGTCCTTACGTGCAGACGCTGTCGTTTGCAGGCAATCGCAGCGGCGGCCGGCAGTTGTTGTTCACCGATTCGATGCTCAACGGATTCGACATCGACGAGAAGCCGGAGGACAAGGAGCCCGCGATCCTGCTCGACCAGATCGCGGATGGCCATTTCGAATTCCGCACGCTGGACGAGAATGGCGAGCTGACCGACTGGTCGGATCAGTGGGACGATCCGAGCGTGACGCCGGTGATGGTGCGTGTGGTCGTGCGCATGCGGCCGGAGGCGCGCGTCGAGTTTCCGGAAATGGACATTCCGCTGATGCTCGACGTCGGCGCGGTCCGCGGCAACAACCGGCCCGGCCAGGTCATGCAGGGCGTCGGCTTGCAGACCGGTGCCCGCGCGCGTGCTGGAAGCAGCAACTGATGAACAGCCTCGGCGCATCCGCGAGCATCGCGCGAAAGCTGGCACGTGGCTCCGCTGCACAAGCGCGTCAGCGCGGCATCGCGTTCGTGCTCGTGCTCTGGGTCATCGCGATGCTGTCGATCATCCTCGGCAGTTTTTCCGTGGTCGCGCGTACCGAAAACCTGCAGTCGCGCCATCTGTTCGATACCACGCAGGCGCGCTACGCCGCGGAAGCGGGGCTCAACCTGGCTGTCTACGAGCTGCGCAAGGGCGATCCGCTGCAGCGTTGGGTCGGCGATGGCCGCTCGTACCGTTTCGGCTACGGCACGGCCGAGATCGAGGTGCAGGTCACCGATGACTCCGGCAAGATCGATCTCAATGCGAACAACAACGACACCATACTGAGCAGTCTGTTCATGTCGCGCGGTCTCGCGATGGACCAGGCGCAGGCGCTTGCCGCGGCGATTCACGATTGGAAGGACGCGGACGACGAGGCCCAGCCAAACGGCGCCGAGATCGCCGAGTACAAGGCGGCCGGTCTCTCCTACGGCCCGAAGAATGGACCGTTCGATACGGTTTCCGAGCTGCAGCAGGTGCTCGGGATGAACTACGCGCTGTTCGAGAAGCTGGAGCCGTCGCTGACGATCTATTCCGGTCGCGGCTCGCCCAGCGCGGCGTTCGCCGACGTCGCGACACTGGCTGCGATGTATCCCGATGCGACGCCGGAGCAACTGCAACAGCTCGTCCAGCAGCGCCAGTCGACGGCCCCCGGCGACCTCGCGGGCGCCGGCCTCACCCTTCCGGACGGCACGCCACTCGTGGCGGGCGGTGGAGGGCTCACGTATAGTGTGAAGTCGCGTGCGACGCTGCCCAATGGCGCCAGCACGACCCTGGATGCGACCATTCGCATGGGCGGAGTCAGTACGGCCGGGCGGCCTTACGTGATTCTGCGCTGGCGCGATGGGGAAACCTCGTAACTCACGTGAATCCGACTCTCGACAGACAACTGGCGCGTCTGCGGACGCGCCTTGCCAAGACACCGCTGCCGGGCTTTTTTGCCTGGTGGGGAAGGGAGCTGCTTGCCTGCCTGCCGGCGCGCTGGCGCAGCGTGCTGTCCGAGCGCTCCGAGTCCCTGCTGCTCGATCTGCGCAACGATGAAATCATCGTCTGGCGCGAGCGCGGCGGCTCCATGCGTGAATACGCACGTATCCGCCGCGATCTGCCGGCCGAGGCGCAAAGCGCGGAATTCAAACGCCTGCGCAACGCGATCGATGATCCGATGGTACGCACCGTGTTCTGCATTCCAGCCGAGCGCGTGCTGACGCGTACGCTGAGCCTGCCCGCCGCGGCCGAGGACAATCTGCGCCAGGTGCTTTCGTTCGAGATGGATCGGCAGACGCCATTCAAGGCCGATCAAGTCTATTTCGACAGCCGCGTGCTCGGTCACGATGCCAGTGGACGCAATACGCAGGTCGAGCTGGTGTTGATTCCACGGGCGCAGCTCGATCAGGAATTGGCAGCTTTGCCCGCCGGGGCCGCCGATCTCGACGGCGTCGACAGTTGGCGAGGCGAGCCGGGATCCGGGCGTCATCAGACCAACCTGCTGCCGCCGGAGCGACGCGCGCGCCGGCGTGACATGCGTCTGCCGCTGAATCTGGGGCTGGCCGCTTTGGTCGTGGTCCTGTTGCTGGTCAACATGGACGAGTCGTTGGC
This sequence comes from Dokdonella sp., assembly GCA_040005635.1. Taxonomy (GTDB): domain Bacteria; phylum Pseudomonadota; class Gammaproteobacteria; order Xanthomonadales; family Rhodanobacteraceae; genus Dokdonella_A. Next base: position 6,135 of record JBDTYM010000048.1, read on the forward strand.
GAACCGTGCGTCCGCGGTCGAAGCGATGCGTGCCGAAGTGGACAAGTCCAGCACCGAGGCGAAGCAGGTCGCTGCACTGCGCAAGACGCTGGCCGATTCGATAGCGGGGGCCAACTTCCTGACCGATCGCAAGCGCAAGGGTCCGCTGACCGTCGCGCTGATCAACGACCTCACCGCGCGCATTCCAGACGACACCTATCTCGAACGCCTGCAGATCGAGAACAAGCAGGTGCAGTTGCAGGGGCAGGCGCAGGAGTCGGCCAAGCTGATCGCTCTGCTCGGCGCGTCGCCGTGCCTGAGCAACCCGGGTTTCCAGGGCCAGGTGCAGCCAGATCCGCGCTCCGGCAAGGAGCGCTTCCAGATCAATGCCGATTTGAAGGAATGCAATCCGGTGTCTGACGCCAGTATCGCGCACGTCGTCAAGCCGCCGGCGGACAAGTCCGACAAGTCCGACAAGAAGGACGCGACGGCGAAGCCGGATGCGATCAAGCCGAAAACCTCCGCGATGCCGGCGAAGCCGGGTGGCAAGGAGGTGTTGAAGCCGAGAACCGTGCTCGACCGCACCTCGACGAGCGGGCCGACGGCGAATGCGCCCGGCAAGCAGCCGCCGCCCCCGGCGAAGGAAGCGCCGAAGAAGGACGCGGGGGTGAAACATGGCGGCAACTAAGTATCTGCCCAAGGACGGTCGCCTGCTCGCCGTCGTGTTGTTGCTGATCGTGTTGATGCTGATTTATTTCATCGGCATCCACTGGTGGTTCGTTGCGCCGCAGCTGCAATTTCGCGCCGACATGCAGGATTTGCGCGAGCAGCAGCTGCGTTTCCGTCAGACCACGGCGGAACGCCCGGACATCGAAAAACGGCTGGACGAAGTGAAAAGCTACGAGCAGGGCAACCAGGCCTTTCTCGTCGATGCAGATGCCAATGCCGCCTCAGCGGCGCTGATCCAGCGCCTGAAGCAGGCGATGACGGACCATGCCAAGGACGAGAAGCGCTGCCAGACCGTCAGTACGCAACCCAACAGCGGAGGCAGCACGCAGGAGTTGTACGAGCGGGTCACCGTGCAGGCGCGGCTGAAGTGCGACCTCGAACCGCTCGCGGCAATCCTGTACGACCTCGAGAACGGCAAACCGTATCTGTTCGTCGATCAGGTCATGATCTACAAGCAGCAGACGTATACGCCGCCTGGCAGCAAAGCCGCGCCGGCGCCGCTCGATGTCCGCTTCAATCTCTCCGGCTACCTGCGAGGCGGCACCAAGGCAAAGCCGCTGGCCGCCGGTAGAACGAACGCGGCGGGCAAGCATCCATGAACGTGCAGACCGCTCGCCTGACCACGAAGGTGCTCGCCGGCGCCTGCGGCGCGTTGCTGCTGGTGGCGATCGCACAGTACATCGGCGTCGGGCGAGGTTTTCGCTGGTCGGCGGACGCCGAAGGAGATGCCAGCAGCCAGCCGCTCGGCACGATCGACAACAAGCCGGTCAGTCTGCCGCCGGCATCGGCGTTTGCCGATATCGATTCACATCCGTTGTTCAACGAAGATCGGCAGCCGACGCCGGTCGATGCCGGTGACGGCAGCGACGCCGCGCCACCGCCGAGTCCGCTGAATATCGCACTGACCGGGGTGATTCTCGACGATGCCAATCATGTGCGCATCGCGATGTTGCAGGACAAGTCGCGGAACCAAGCGATCGCCCTGAAGGTCGGAATGCCGTTGGGCGGTGAGCAGGCGAGCTGGACCCTGGTCGACGTCAAGCCACGCGGCGTCGTATTCAAGAGTGCTTCCAACGAAACGACTGAAGTTGCACTGGAAACGTCGCTCATACAGCCGACGGCGCCGAAGGCTCCGGTGAGGACGCCATCGAAACCGGCGACCCCCGGCGGCAAACCGAGCACTACGCCGTCCGGCAAGGGACCACCGAATGCGGCACCCGACCCGAAGGGCAATAGCACCGATCTCGCGCGCCGCATCGAGGAACGTCGCCGGCAGATGCGCGAGGATGCGGAACGGCTTCGCAACGGCGGCAAGGAACCTGCTCCACCCGCGAATACGCCACCAAAGAAGTGATGGAGTGAGCCCTGTGCGATTCAAACTGACCACCCTGCTGATCGCCTGCGGCGTTGCGTTGCTGGCCGGCTGTGCCACGCCCGCGAGGAAGGACGGCACGCGGCCCGTCAACGACGACATCCTGACGGCAGAGACGATCCTGAAGCCGGTGCCGCCACTGAAATCGGACGACGCCGTCAGCGGCATCAATCTCAACGGCGACGTCAAGGCCAAGCAGCCGATACCGAAGCCGGAAATCGAGGTCGGTACCGGCAAGTTCATCAACAAAATTCCTGCGCCGAGAACGAGTGGCGGTGAAGGCCAGGTCACCTTCAATTTCGAAAACCAGCCGATCCAGGCGGTGGTTAAGGCGATCCTCGGCGACATGCTGCAGGAGAACTACACGATCGCGCCGAACGTCGGCGGCAACGTGACCTACTCGACCTCGAAACCGATCCGCCGCGAGGACGCGCTGCCGGTACTGGAAATGCTGCTGTCCTGGACCGGCAACGCGCTGGTGCGGGAAGGCAGCCGTTACACGGTCTTGCAGAGCAAGGACGCGATTCCGGGCAAGCTGACGCCGCAGGTCGGCGCTTCGGCGCAGCCGGGCTATGCATTGCGGATTTTTCCGCTGCACTACATCTCCGCCAGCGAAACAGCGAAGTTGTTGAAGCCGTACGCAAAAGCCGATGCGTTCGTCAACATCGACCCGAACCGCAGCCTGCTGGTGCTGGCCGGCACGCCGTCCGAGCTCGACAACTACGGCCGCACGATCGAGACGTTCGACGTCGACTGGATGAAGGGCATGTCGATCGGCGTGTTCACCATGCAGCATGTCGAGGTGACCAAGCTGATGCCGGATCTGTTGAAGATCTTCGGCACCGAGGGCGAATCGCCGCTGGCCGGCATGTTCCGCTTCATGCCGATCGAACAGACCAACGCGATCGTCGTGATCACGCCACAACCGGAATACCTGCGGCAGGCGGAGGAATGGCTATACCGGCTCGACCGCGGCGGTGCCGAGAACGCGGTGCAGCTGTATGTCTACAACGTCAAGAACCTGAAGTCGCCGGACCTGGCCGATTATCTCAGCCAGATTTTCCTCGGCACCAGTGGTACTTCGCGTCGCAGCAGCACGTCCGGCAGCGTCGGGCAGGGCCTGCGCTCGAGCACCCTCGGTAGCTCCGGCGGCATCGGCGGCGGCATCGGCGGCAACAATCTCGGCGGCAGCAGCATGAACTACCAGAGTTCGTTGCGGCCGCAGTCCAATCAGGAAAGATCGGCGCCTGCGATCGGCAACACCACAGGTGCTCCCGGCGCCACCGGCACGGGCAAGAAGGAAACCGATATCCGCATCTCGGCAATCGAGGAGAACAACCAGATCCTCGTCATGGCGCAGCCGTTCGAGTGGGAGCAGATCCAGGCGGCGGTTCGCCGGCTCGACGTGCAGCCACTGCAGGTGCAGATCGAGGCACGCGTTCTCGAAGTGACGCTTACCGGCGCTTTGCAGTACGGCGTGCAGTGGTGGCTCGGGAATCTGAAGACGGCCAACGGGGTCTACGACCCCACGAACGGCCGCAATCAATACCCCAACCCGCATGACCGCCTCGGGGAGACCTTCGGTGCAGCGGGACCTGCGGCGGGTGCATCAAATGCTTTCTGGTCGTACATCAACAGCAAGTTCCAGGTGCAGATCAGCGCGCTTGAAACCAGTGGCGTCGCCAAGAATCTGTCGGCGCCTTCGCTCGTGGTCAACAACAACCAGGAAGCCTCGATCACGGTCGGTACGCAGATTCCGATCAACCAGATTTCCTATACGGGCCTGACGGGTACCGGTACAACAGGGTCCACGACAACGGCGGCCGGGTTGTCGAGCGTGCAATACCTCAGCACGGGCGTTACCTTGAACGTGAAGCCGCGGGTCAATCCAGGCGGCTTGGTGTATCTCGATATCAGCCAGGAAGTGAGTACGCCAGGGCCTATTCCCGCGAGTGGAAATCCACAGATCGCCCAACGCACGCTGCAGACCGAAGTGGCCGTGCAGAGCGGGCAAACCCTGCTGCTCGGCGGCATGATCCAGGACCTGACCTCCAACGGTAACGCCGGCGTGCCGCTGATCAGCAAGGTACCGGTGTTGCGCGACCTCTTCGGCAATACCAACAACACCAAGAACCGCACCGAACTGATCGTGTTGATCACGCCGCGCGTGATCAACAACAGTGACGAGGCGCAGCAGATGACCATCGAGTACAGCCACCAGTTCGAATCGCTGGCGCCATTGCGGGCGGCCACTCCGCCGGCCTCGAGTTCGCCGCCGGCGAATGCCGTGCCGCCGCCACAGGCGCCGCCGGCTGAAACCCAACCGCTTCCCGAACGTTCGAAACCGCAAGAGGATCCTCCGCGTGATCACTAGACTGTTCAAGACAACCGCCGCGCTCGCACTCGCCGCGCTGGTGTTCAGCCTTGCCGGTTGCGCCGACAAGGCCAACCCCGACAACGTCGATCGCCGCGCGGTGGAGCGCTGGAATTTTCTGATCGCGCGCCAGGCCGAGAAAGCGTACGACTACCTCACGCCCGGATTCCAGCAGACGCAGACGCGAGAGAATTACGCCGCCGCGATGAACAACCGGCCGGTGCGATGGAATGCGGTGAAATTCAACAAGAAGACTTGCGAAGCCGAGCGCTGCAAGGTCGATGTGGACGTCACGTTTTCGGTGACGGTGCCGGGAAGCCACAAGGCGACTCCTGCAACAAGTACGCAGAGTGAGACCTGGATCCTCTCAAAAGGGGAGTGGTTTTATCTTCCAAATTCTTGATAGCCAAGGGAAAGTTTGTATTCTCACGAAGGGATTGCATGACCGTTACCTTTGACTTAACATGATAGTGCTGTTGCCTAACCTCGCCCTGGCCCTGCGGGCTCCGTTGCACGATATGGAGCGAGGTTGGCGGTAAAGCAAAAAGCCCTGTGGTCAAATTTAGGAGTGTTGCGATGAAGAGAAATAGCTTGACGACTGCTGTCGTCGCCGGAATCGCTGGCGTCGCTGGCTTCGCGGGCCTGGCCAATGCCGTCGACCTCAATCCCGATGGTCTCGGTCAGGTTCTTATCTATCCCTACTACACGGTCAATAAAGGCCAGAGCACCGCGTTCTCCGTCGTCAATACGGATTCGGTGAACGGCAAGGCCGTCAAGGTCCGCTTCCTCGAAGGCTATAACAGCCGCGAAGTGCTCGACTTCAACCTGTTCCTGTCCCCGAACGACGTCTGGACTGCGGTCATCACGCAGACCAACGACGCTGGTGGCGCGCAGGTCAGCACGGTTGACCACAGCTGCACGACGCCGTCCGTCGCAGCGCTGGGTCCGGTTCCGTTCTCGTCGGCAGCTTACGATGGCCAGTCGGGCAGCCCGTTCCCGGCCGATGGCGGTCCTACCGACATCACGCGTACCCGCGAAGGCTACTTCGAGTTGATCTCGATGGGCGATATCCCGGAGGGCACCGCGCTCTATGATGCTACCCTGCACAACCAGACGGGTACGCCGGATGAGGGCACGCCGGATTGCGGCGCTCCGACCTCGGGCAACAACCCGGCGGCTTCGCTGGTTGCACCGACCGGTGGCCTGTTCGGTAGCGGCCAGATCATCAACCTCGACCAAGGTACGCTGTACACCTACAACGCGGACGCGATCGATGGCTTCACGGCGCATACGATCTTCTCGACCTCGGGCCTGCTGAATCCGTCGCTGACGGATGCGAATACGTCAAACTCGACGTTCCCGCAGGGTGCAGTTGCTTACATCTTCGGTTCGGGCGGCAAGTTGATCACGCTCGACTATGCTCAGGGCATCGATGCGGTCAGCGCCGTGTTCACGGCCGACACGCTGTACAACGAGTTCTTCACCGACCAGCTCCTCGGCGCGGCGACGGACTGGGTTGTCACGTTCCCGACCAAGCGCTTCTACGTCGATCCGTTCTTCGTCGGCGCCGCGGCTATCCAGCCGTTCGTCGAAGTGTTCAGCCAGAACATCGACGGTCAGTCGAACGTCGAAGTGGCTCCGCAGTTGTACGATCGTGAAGAAGGCACGACGACGTCGGGAGATATCTTCTCGCCGCCGACGACCCATCCGAACGCTCTGCCGTACGAAGTCAACGTGCTCAGCTTCCTCCAGGGTTCGGATCCGAACGCGGGCAACACGTCCGGCGTGTTCGGTTCGACGCTGGTGGCGAATATCCCGCCGTACGGCAACGACGGCTGGATGCGCCTTGGCTTCGCCGCTGGCGATGCAGGTTCGCACACGCTGCGCGCCGATGCGTCGGGTCAGACCCTCACCGGTCTGCCGGCGACGGGCTTCGAGGGTTACAACGTCGTCAATGCCAACGTGACGGCCGGTGTTCTCGCGAATTACGGCGGTCTGTTCAAGCATCGTGCGAGCCGTACCTGCACGAACGACGGCACGGTTGCGGGCGCCTGCTCGTAATACTTGTCGTTTGTAGTGCTGTTCGAGAGAGAGCCTTCGGGCTCTCTCTTTTTTTATGCGTATGGCAGTCGCGCTGCAGTCGTCAAGGCATGGGCGGTGTTGCCTGCCAAAAGCTTGCGGCCCGATGTCGAAAGCCCGCGCGAACAAGGCGAGAGAGCCCGTATCGCGCATCAACGTGGATGCGTCGGGATTGCCGTTTGGAACACATTTCGCGGCGCTTGTTGTGGTAGTCGCGGAGCAAACGAGGATACAATCCGCGGGTCCTGAACTTCCAAGCCTTGGATTTTGCGTATGTCTGTTCGTTTGCACGGAATGATTTCCCGTCTGATCGGCGTTGCCCTGATCGGCCCCCTGCTCCTCGTTGCTGCCCCGAAAGCGGAGGCCCAGGTCACATTGAACCTGACTACGACGCAGCAGACGGACTGCACGGTCGTCACCGACGCACAGGGCATCCGTCTGGTTCCGGGCGGAACCGACTTGATTGCCACCGGCGTTACGCTGTCGGGAACAGGCTGCGGAACGCAACAGGCGGGTCCGCCAACCCCCAATCCGTTCACGATCACGCCGAGTCCCACGGGCGGGCCCGTCGGAACGACGTTCCAGTTGGCCTGGACCGTTACCGGCGCGACCTCTTGCACGGGTGCGGCCTCTTTGAACGGTTCGTCGGCCTCCGTGCCAGGCTGGACGGACGTCACCAGCAATACCACGGTTTCACCGCGCACAGTCACGTTGAGTACCGACGGCACCTACCAGTTCAGCTTGACCTGCAGTAACACGGCGGGCTCTGCCAATGGCAGCACGTCAATAGTGGTGACCCCCTCCGGCGGCGGCGGAAATTGCCCGGCCGGCCGGCAGACTTCTGCACAGATTTGTTATCAGAATTTGAGCCAATGCGCGGCGCGCGACATGACGCAGTTCGCTTCGGTCTTTGGCTATTCGACGTCGGCTTCGGGCACCCCGATACCGTTTCCGGGGCTTGATGGGCTTTCGATGACGATCAAGGACGCATCCAAGTCGGCAGGCGCCTATTTCGCGTCTCAGTTCACGATGCCAACGTCTCTGAATCCGCTCGAGTACGGGATCATCAAGAAGGGCCTGACCTACGGAAATCACTCGCTCACGTTCTCGATCAGCCCGACCTGCGGCGATTTCTCCGCGGCCAGCGTACCGAACGCGGATGTATGCCTGTATGCCGAGGCACCGAATGGCGACTCGAACGGTGTCTCGTGGAAAAGTCCGTCAAATACTCGCCCGTTGTGTCCGTTGACGCCGGGGCAGACCTACTATTTGAACTACAAATTCACGGTCCCGCCTACGGATAGCGGCACTGGCAGCAATTGCAATGCGACGAGTTGCAATATGCCGCTCAGCAATCAGGTATCGACGCAATGATGCTGTTGACGTCCCTCGCCACCTGAACTGCAAGCCCCACAACGTTCCCCGCCCCTTGGCGGGGAACGTTTTTTGGCTGGAGCCGGTCGTAAACGCGACCCGCGCAGCGATCGCCGGCGCGCAATGGCCACAGGGTGGAATACCCAAGTGAATCGTATCCGGTGGGCTTTAGTCCTCCGGGTCAGCAAGTGAGAGGCTCAATCATCATGTCCAGGAATTTCCCGCGCGCGCTGCGCTGCGTACCGCTCTTTGCGAGCGCGCTCTGCATGTTCAATCTCGCTGGGGCCGCCGAGGCTCCCGACGCCGCGACGGTCGTGGCCCGCCAAGGGGGCGTGGTCGTGACTCTGGGCGACGTTGACGAGTTCGCACAGCGCATTCCCCTCGAGCGTCGCCCACCTTTTTTTGACAGCCAGAAGCGCGTCGCGATGACGATCAACAAGCTCCTGCTGCAAAAACAGCTCGCAGCCATTGCGCGCACGCAAGGCTTGGATAAAGCAGCAGAGAAGCCGATGTCCGAGCAGGAGCTGGCGCAGGCGGAAGTGGAGCACTTCAAGCAAACGCTCAAGCTGCCTGATTTTAACGAACTGGCGCGCGAGCGTTATCTCGCCAATCCTGAGAAGTATGATGTGCCGGAGACGCTGAATGTCCAGCATGTACTGATCACGAGCACCACTCGCAGCGAAGCGGAAGCGAAAGCGCTTGCCGCGACCGTCGAAGGCGAGGCGCGCAAGAATCCTTCGGACTTCGACGCGCTGGTCGAAAAATATTCCGACGATGCCGACAAGTCGAAGAACCACGGCCTCGTGCAGAACGCCGGCGGACTTCATGTGCGGGGTTTCGCCGAGGCGGCTCGAGCGCTGGCGAAGCCCGGCGATATCTCTCCGGTCGTCGAGACTGCTGTCGGTTTCCAGGTATTGAAGCTGGTCGCCAAGGAACCCAAACGCCGCAAGAGCTTCGACGAAGTGCGCGACCAGATGCTGGAATCGATGAAGGCGGAGTTCATCGCGCGCGCGGTGCAAAACCAGGCCGACCAGTTGCGCAATCAGCCGGTCGATGCGAACTCCGATCTGGTCGATTCTCTGCTGAAGCGCTACGCCGCGACTTCGCCGGAGGCCAAGCCAACTTCGCCGCCGCCGGCACCCGCCAGCGCGCGCAAGGCGCGATGACGCACGCCGCCAGGTGCGTCGCTGACGCGATAGGTTAGCAGCGGTCGCTTCGATGGGTGCTGCCTCCATGCCCAGCGGATTGCTGATCTACCGCTTCGTCGGGCGCGAACTGCGCAATCGATTTGCCGGCAGTATCTGGGGCGGGTTCTGGGCGCTGTTCCAGCCACTGCTGCAGCTGGCGATCATGAGTTTCGTGTTCGTGCGTATCTTCAGTGCGCGCGTGCCGGGTCTGGGCGCCGGCGACTACGCCCCGTTCCTGGCGGTGGCGCTGTGGCCCTGGACGGCCTTCGCCGACGGCGTGCTGCGAGCAACGACATCGATCCAGGAGAATGCCGCGCTGATCGGCAAGGTCGCGGTGCCGCGCGAGCTGCTCGTCCTATCCAGCGTCGCTGCGAGCTTCCTGATCCATATTGCGGGCTTCATCGCCGTGGTCCTCGTGCTCGCCTTGATGGGCACGGGCATACGCCTGTCTGGATTGTTACCGGCGCTGCTTCTGTATGTTCCGCTGCTGACCCTGGTCGCAGGACTCGCACTGATTTGCGCTTCGCTGCAGGTGTTCGTGCGCGACCTCTCGCAGGCGCTCGGACAGCTGCTCCCGCTCATGCTGTATTGCGCGCCGGTCTTCTATGACCGCATGCAGGTGCCACCCGATTACCGTTCGCTTTTCGATCTGAATCCGTTCACGTTTTACGCGGAGACATTTCGCGCAATACTGCTCGACCATGGCACGTTCGATAACGGCCGGCTGCTCGTTGCGTGTGTCGTTGCGCTCGGCGTGCTGCTGATCGGACACGTGTTGTTTCGGCGGTTGAAACCGCACTTCGAGGACTTCCTGTGAGCGCGTTGCTGGTGCGGGCGGAAGGGCTCGGTAAATCCTACCCGAAGGTTTACCGAAGCCGGGACCGGTTGCGAGCGCTCGGTCGTCTTCTGCTGAATGGTGCCAACCCCGATTCGATCAGCGTTCTGCGTGACATCGATCTCGAAGTGAGGCGCGGCGAGTCGCTCGGCCTGATTGGCGAAAACGGTGCGGGAAAATCGACGCTGCTCAAGCTCATCACCGGCGTGCTGACGCCGAGCGCCGGCCGCGTGACCGTGAATGGAGAAATAGGCGCCTTGCTCGAACTCGGTGCCGGATTCCATCCCGAATATACCGGCCGCGACAACATCGCGATGTCGGCCGCGCTGCACGGACTCGATGCCGCCGAATTGCGCGAGCGCCTGCCGCAAATCATCGAGTTCGCCGACATCGGCCGCTACATCGACGAGCCGGTCAAACACTATTCTTCAGGGATGATCGTACGTCTCGGCTTTGCCGTCGTCGCCGCACTCAAGCCGGATCTGCTCATCACCGACGAAGTGCTCGCCGTCGGCGATGAGTCGTTCCAGAAAAAGTGCGTGAGGTGGATGCAGGATTATCTGGATGCGGGCGGCACGCTGCTGCTCGTATCGCACAGCATGTACCACATCCAAAAGCTTTGCCGGCGCGCCTGCTGGCTGCGCGCGGGCGAAATCGTCATGCAGGGCGATGTTTTCGACGTCACCCAGGCTTATCTCGCCTATCACGAAAAAAAGTCCGCGCCGGCGATCATCGAAGAGAAAAGTTCGGCCGCCGGGCTGGAATTCAGCGTCGCCGACGTAGCACTCAATGGCATCCGTTCGGAAAGCCCGCTGATACTGCAATGGGGCGATGCCATGCGCGTTTCCGCCCGAATTCATTCTCGCGATGCACGTACTCCCGCTCTCGCGATTGGCATCATTCGCGTCGACGGCACGCCCGTGTACGGCGTCACGACGGACATGGACGGCGCGATTCCGCTGCGTGTGTCGGATCACGAGTACGCCTGCGAAATCGAGTTCGAGGCGCTTGCGCTGCTGCCTGGCAGTTATACCTTACGCGTGCATTCGATGGACCCGGAAGGCGTGCGCCTGTTCGACACGGCCGAACGTTCTTTCGTGGTCCGCGGCACGTCGCGGGAAACGGGTCTGGTTCGTTTGCCGCATCGATGGAAAAGCGAACTCGGCATGGAGGGGCCGGCATGAGCGAATCCCCTGCATTGACGTTCACGGGCGAACGCTTCACCACCGACTGCGTGCGCGAGATCTGGTACGAGCACTGGCATCGCTACACCTTCGCGTGCGGCATCGCGGCGGGCAAGCGCGTGCTCGATGCCGCTTGCGGCGAAGGTTACGGTTCGGCGCTTCTGTCGCGTGTCGCCGCCGACGTGATCGGTGTCGACATCGACGCGAATACCATCGCGCATGCGCAAGCTCGATATGCCGGTCTGCCGCGCTTGCGCTTCGAGCAGAAGGATGCGGCGGTGCTCGGTTACGCGGGGGCGAGTTTCGATCTCGTCGTCTCGTTCGAAACTCTCGAGCACTTGAAAGCGCAGGAGGAACTCGTGCGCGGGTTTTCGCAGGTGCTGACGACGGATGGCGCGCTCGTCATTTCATCACCCGACAAACGCACTTACAGCGACGCGACCGGCTTTCGCAATGAATTCCACGTGCGCGAACTCTACCGCGAAGAACTGCTGGCTCTGTTGCAACCGCATTTTCGCCATATTCGCCTCTATCATCAGAAGCTGCTCTTCCAGTCCGCCATCTGGACCGAGGATGCGACCGTAGACCGCGGCGAGGCGTGGACGGTGACCAGCGTGAACGGCGATCTGGTGAGATCGTTCGATTACGAACCGATCTACTACGTCGCGGTTTGTTCCAACGAACCGATTCCAGCGTCCTTGCCGAGGATGTCGCTGTTCGGTGATCGGCAGGAGTCCGTCTACGCGCACTACAATCACGAGATCCGCAAGAACATGACCGCGGGCGCACGCATTGCCGAGCTCGAGGCGGAACTGGAGCGGCTGCGCGGCGAGTTGAATGCCGCGCGCGAGAATGCGCACAACCCCGCTTCGCAAGGCCTGTTCTCCTGGCTGACGCGCAATCGAACGAAGAAATGACTACCGAATTCGACCACCCAACCGACTACGCCACTTCCACCACTGCGCCCGCCGAGCCGAAGGCGAGGCCGGACGAGACGCTGTATGCGTCCGAAGACGGCGTCGTCGCGTCGCTGTCGAACAGTGAGGTGATTTTTCAGGTGCGCCGCACCGGCGCGCCGCACGTCATGACCTTCCAGGTACTGCAGGCCGTCGACCAGACGCGCGAGTTCCGTACCTTGGACGAACACGTGGCGCGCGTCGTCGCGACGGTGCCCGGATTGCAGGACAAGCGCGAGGCCGTCGGTCATGTTCTGGAGAACCTCGCCAAGCGCGAGCTGCTGGTGTCCGACCGCGACTTCCTGGCACGCGTTTCGAATGCACATGCCGGTGAGACGGTTCCCGTGCGTGCCGTGTTCATTCGTGCCTGCGATCGGCCCGATCAAGTCGCGTCGTTGTTCGCGACCCTTGCCGACTACGAGCGTCGCTTTCGCGCCAATCGCCACTATGTGCTGATTGACGATTCGACGACGCAAGACGCGATCAATCGCCATCGCGACATGCTGCGCGACTTCGCGCGCGCGATCGGCTGCAAGCTCACTTACATCGGTCCATCCGAGCGCGCACGTCTGATCGAGAAGCTGGCCCGTGCAGTGCCGGAAGCCGCGAAGGTATTGCCGTCCCTGCTGGACCGACCGCGTGCGGGAACGCGATTCGGTGGCGGCCGCGCCTGGAACCTCGCACTGCTGCTCTCGGCTGGCGCGCGCATGATCCTGCTCGACGACGACCAGCGCCTGCATTTGCGCAAGCCCGAAGGCGCGCGCGGCGGACTCGATCCGGACCCTTCCGCACCGGCATACGTGCGCTTCTTTCGCAACATGGAAAACGCGCTCGGCGCCGGCGAGGAGGTCGAAGGCGACCCGTTCGAACTCCACCTGGATGTCGCCGGCCGCGCGCTCGGCTCGCTCGCGGGCACCGGAGCGTATCGCATCGATCGCGCGGCATTGCGCGGGCTCTCCCTGAGCCGACTCGACTACCTGCAAGCCGATGCAACGATCCTGGCCACCCAGCACGGAACCTATGGCAGCTCGCGTACCGAGTCGGGCGCGTGGCTGTATCGCCTGGCTGCCGCGGAACGCGCGGAATTCACCCAGGACCGCGACAGCTATCTTCGCAACGTCGAGGCCGGCAGCCTCTGGTACGGCCATCGGCAGGCACGTGCGATGCCTTCGGCGACATTCACGCCGTTCGCGCTCGACAATTCCGTGATGCTGCCCTGTACGAACCCGGTCGGACGCGGCGAGGATGCGCTGTTTTCCCGCGTGACGCGGTTGTGCCATCCCGAGTCACTGGCGCTGGAACTGCCGGTCGCGATCGGTCATGTGCAGGAGGCGCAGCGTTCGCGTTCGACGCATACGCTCGGCGCGCACACGCCGCGCTTCAACTATTTCGTCGGCGATTACGTACAGCGGCAATTGCCGGACTTCCACTCCGACAGCGCAGCGCAACGCTTGCAGTTGCTGGCCGCGCACCTGCGGGACATCGGCAACGCCGGTGCACAGGGCTGTCTGCGACAGCTGCACGAGTATCTTGCCTATGCGCGCGCGGATCTGATTGAGAACATGCAGCATCAATACGACGCGGCGCCGGACGCGCCGATCTATTGGCAGGCCGATGTGCGCTCGATCATCGAAACCAACGGGCGCGCGCTGATCGCGCGAAGCAGCCCGCGCCTCGGCGACTGGCCGGCTGACGCCGACGCCGATTTCTGCGCGCGTCAGCTGCAGCTCGAAACCGCGGAACTCGCCAGCTTCTACGAAACGTGGCCCGCGCTATGGAAGCACGCGCGTGACCAGGGCGCGCGACTTCTCGGAGCCGTTTGATCGAGACGCTGCCGCCAGTGGGAAGCGCGCCGGCGCCGGGGGTCGGACTGACCAGCATCATCGTCGTCGCAGCGGACAGCGGTCCTCTGCTTGGCAGCTGCATCGACGCCGCGATGGCGTCGACGGCGGCGTTCGAGATCGTGCTGGTTGACAATGCGTCAACGGATGGCGAGGTCGAACGCGTGGCCACGCGTCACCGCGACGATGATCGCCTGATCGTGTTACGCAATCTGCAAAATCTGGGATTCGGACCGGCCGCCAATATCGGCGCCAGGGCCGTGCGCGGCGACGTGCTGCTGGTGCTCAATCCCGACTGCCTGCTACGGACGTCCACGCTGCAGCGCATGCGCTCGCTGCTGGCGACGGACGCAGGCATCGGTGTGTTGGGGGTGAATGTCTGCTCGCCCGATGGCCACGCCGCGCGCGGCAATCGGCGGCGTGATCCGACGTTGCCCCGTGCGGCGCTGGAGATGTCGCGTCTTGCGCGGTTGGAGCGGCACTGGCCGTGGCTTGCGGGTGTCGAAGTGCGTACGCCTGCGGATCGGGCAAGCGAGCCGGAGGACGTGGAGGCGGTCTCCGGGGCTTGCATGATGCTGCCGCGCGAGACGTTCGATCAGATCCAAGGCTTCGACGAGGCTTACTTTCTACATGCCGAGGATCTTGACCTCTGCCGCCGCGTACGGGATGCGGGGAAGCGGGTGGTGATCGCGAACACGATCGACGTCGTGCACGCGCAAGGCAGCTCGAGCCGCAAGCGGCCGCTGTTCGTCATGCTGCACAAGCATCAAGGGATGTGGCGCTATTTCAACAAGTTCGACCCCGCCGCGCGAAATCCGCTGTGGCGTGCCCTCGTTGCGCTGGGCCTGACGGCGCATGCCGCGGCGGCTGCGATGATTTACCTGGCGCGTCGCCCCGGCTCCCGCAACGATTGAGCCGAGCGTCGCACCGAAGCGCGCAGCGACTCGTGCACGGCAAATGCTCGAGTGCGGGCAAAAGTCACGGTGTGATATTGGAAAGGATCGAAACGACGCAGTAGTCGCGGCCGCAGTTCACAGGGTCGACCGCATTCGTGTCGGTCAGCTTGAAATTCATGTAGTACTGCTGACCCGGCGTGAGCACGCAACCGTTGCCGCTTCCGGTCGGCAGACGCCAATACCCCAAGGTGCCGTAGTTCGTGGTCCCCACCACGAGACATTGCGACGATGGCGGATTGAAGTCGCCGCATTGTTGGCTGATCGACATCGTCACCGGCGGTCCGCCATTCGTCTGCCCATGTGTCATCACGCCGTTCGCTCCCGCTGACATCCCGCTCGTCGGCACCACGAATTTGGCGGCAACGAACAAAGTTCGATTCAACAGGATGGCGACGTTGTGACTGACACCTGGAAACAGAACGATGGGCGAGCCACGGCCGCTGCGACCCCAAATATTTTCGTATTTGGTCACGTCGACGTTCGTAATCAGCTGCGAAAGATCGGGCATGTAGGAGAGATTGCTATTCTCCTGCTGCACCCGCGGGCAAACTGGCAGTTCGAAATTGTCGGTGAATATCGAGTCGAGTGCCGCGTTGGGGACATCCAATGCGGCGCTGAGCAGAATCAAGGAAGCAAACGGAACCATCAGAAAAAACTCCAGCTATGTTCGCGGGCGCGCGATGTGCGGTCGCAGCACAGCAAGGGTCGGCGGGATGGCCCTGGATTGCAACCCTTTTTGTGCCTCAATTCGCATTTTTTTTGCGCTTTACGCATTGATTCCATTCAAATTTTGTTAGCTGCCTTGATTCCTGGTCGAACTCCGATACAGCAATCCTGCAACGATCGCCAGACAGACCAAGCCGATCGCATCGCCGAATTGCAGTGAAGGCGGCAAAGCGAGCACATCGGCACGCCCGGACAGCACGATCGGAATCGCGATGAAGATGCCGGTCAGCGCTTCGCCGGTAATCAGACCCGCTGAAAACAAGGTGCCCGGACGATGGATCCGATCCTTGTCCTCTTCGTCCTTGGGCTTGTGCTTGCGTTCGACGATGTGGGTGAGCAAGCCGCCGAGGAAGATCGGCACCATCAGCTCCAGCGGCAGATAGATGCCGATCGCGGCACCGAGCACAGGCACGCGGAACGAAGACCCGCGCGACTTCAGCCATTCATCCAGCGCGATGGTCAAAGCTCCGATCACTGCGCCAATGCCGATCATGTCCCACGGCAGGTGTCCGCCGAACATGCCTTTTGCGACCGACGCCATCAGCATCGCCTGCGGTGCCGCCAGCGGATTCGGATGCGCCGCCGTCGGCGTGCCGATGCCGTAGGCGCTGGCAAGCAGATTCAGCACCGGCGCCATCACCAGCGCACACGAGAATGCGCCGATGCCGATCATCAGCTGCTGCTTCCACGGCGTTGCGCCGACGATGTAGCCGGCCTTGAGGTCCTGCAGATTGTCGCCGCCCACGGCCGCCGCGCAGCACACCACGGCGCCAATCATGATCGCCGCGACCGCACCGATCGGCGAATCGCGCCCGAGCAGCAGGATCAGCACGACGGACGCGAACAGGATGGTTGCGATCGTGATGCCGGAGACCGGATTGTTCGAGGAGCCGACCAGGCCGGCGAGATAGCCCGACACCGAGACGAACAGGAAGCCGGCGACGATCATGATGATCGTCATCGGAATGCTGACGCTCCATTGATGGACGATTGCCTGATACAGCGCGGCCAACGGCAACACGAACAGTACCAGTGCGACCAGCATCCACTTCATCGGCAGGTCGCGCTCGGTCTCGGGAACCGGCCCGTCGTTGCCTTTGCGTGCGGCGGCGAGGCCGCTCTTGATGCCGGACAAGAGCGAACGGCGCAACGAGAACAGTGTCCACACACCGCCGATCAGCATGGCGCCGACGCCGAGGTAACGGATTTTCGCTGACCAGATCATGCCGGCGATATCGGCGGCGCTCTGTCCGGCCAGCTGTGCCGCGAGCGCGGGATCGTTGCCGAGGAAATAGGCGTGATACAGCGGGATTGCGATGTTCCAGGACAACAAACTGCCGGAGAGCACGACGATGCCGACATTGAGTCCGACGATGTAGCCGACGCCGAGCAGGGCAGGCGACAAGTTGGTGCCCATGTAGGCGAGATACTTGCCGAAGAAGCCGGCGGCGGCGGCCGAATCCGGAATCGCGCGCAAGCCGCTGGCGGCGGCGAGTTTCATGACGGTACCGACGACACCCGCAACAGCCAGCGTCCTGACGCCCGGACCCGGATTCTCGCCCGCCTTCAGTACTTCGGCAGCGGCTTTGCCTTCCGGGAACGCGAGGGGTTCCTCGACGATCATTGCGCGCCGCAGCGGTACCGAGAACAGCACGCCGAGCAGGCCGCCGAGGCCGGCGATTGCAAGCACCCAGGAATAGCGGAAGTCCTGCCAGTAGCCGAGGATGATCAGCGCAGGGATCGTGAAGATCACGCCGGCGGCAATCGACGAGCCGGCCGAAGCGCCGGTCTGCACGATGTTGTTTTCGAGGATGGTGCCGCCGCCGAGCGCCCGCAGCACCGCCATCGATACGACCGCGGCCGGGATCGCGGTCGCGATGGTCAGGCCGGCGAACAGGCCGAGGTAGGCGTTCGCGGCGGCGAGAATCATCGCCAGGATCACGGAAAGGATCACGGCGCGCACCGTGAGCTGCGCGACGGGCTGGGTCGCGGCCGGTTGGGAACTCATGCATTACCTCATCGTAGAAAGATGTGCGGGCTAGGCTCCGCAACCGTATCAAAACACAAGCCCCGCGAGGCGTCACGCTGCGCCAGGCCTTGCACTCGGAGTCGTCGAGGGCCCGCGAACGGCAGCCTGCGGTGCGCGATAATCCCGCCAGGTCGGCAAGGCGGGCGAATCGATGATCCACGAAATCCTCAAGATGGGCGATCCGCGCCTGCTGCGCGTGGCGCAGCCGGTCCAGCGTTTCGGCACGCCGGAACTGCGTGAACTGATCGCCGACATGTTCGACACGATGCACGCCGCCGGCGGCGTCGGCCTTGCCGCGCCGCAGATCGGTATCGACCTGCAGCTGGCGATCTTCGGCTTCGACAGCAGCGAACGCTATCCGGATGCGCCGCCGGTGCCACGCACGATCCTGCTGAATCCGACGATCACGCCGTTGTCGGACGCGCGCGAGGAGGGCTGGGAGGGCTGCCTGTCGGTACCTGGTCTGCGCGGTGTGGTCGAGCGCTGGTCATCGATCCGCTATGCCGGTTTCGATCCGGACGGTGAGCCGATCGAGCGCATCGCCGAAGGTTTTCACGCGCGCGTCGTGCAGCACGAGTGCGACCACCTGATCGGCAAGCTCTATCCGATGCGCATCACCGACTTCTCGCGCTTCGGGTTCACCGAGGTGTTGTTTCCTGGGATGGAGATTGCCGAGGATTGAAGCCGGACATCGATGAGCGGATGCGCAAAGCGCTTTCCTTCGGTTTCCGCCAACCGCTTCACCAACGGACTCGAGTTCTGTCAACGGTAGCGGTTGATCTCGTCGCGCAGCGCCATCGCCGCTGCGCGTGCTGCATCGGCGTAGTCGTCGCCATCACCGGCATACAGGATCGCGCGTGAGGAGCTGATGATCAGCCCGCTGCCATTTTCAGTTTTGCCATTGCGCAACACGGCTTCGACATCGCCGCCCTGCGCACCGATCCCGGGCACCAGCAGCGGCATGTCGCCGATGCGGCGACGTACGTCGGCGAGTTCTTCCGGATAGGTCGCACCGACCACCAACGCGCAATTGCCGTTCGCGTTCCACTCGCTGGCGACCGTACGCGCGACATGCTGGTAGAGCTTGCGTCCACCGCCGCCACGTTCGCTCGAGACGAGCAGATCCTGCAGATCCTGTGCGCCCGGATTGGACGTGCGGCAAAGAATGATCACACCCTTGTCAGCGCGTTCGAGGAATGGCAGCACGGCGTCGCGGCCGAGGTAAGGATTCACCGTGACCGCATCGGCGCGGTAGCGATCGAACGCCTCGATCGCGTAGTTCTGTGCGGTCGAACCGATATCGCCGCGCTTCGCATCGAGGATGACCGGCACGCTGGCATGATGCTCGTGGATATGCGCAATCAATCGCTGCAGCGCGTCTTCGGCACCGTGCGCGGCAAAGTGCGCGATCTGCGGCTTGAAGCAGCAGACGAGGTCGGCAGTGGCGTCGACGATCGCGCGGCAGAACGCGAAGATCGCGTCCGGCGATTCGCGCAGCTGCGGCGGGAACCGCGCCGGCTCCGGATCGAGGCCGACGCACAGCAATGAACCGTTGCGTTGCCACGCCGAGCGCAGGGCATACATGAAGTTCATCGTGGACTACGCCTCGTCGTTCGGTGTTCGCCCTTCCATGCGAAGGGCGAGCGGCATCAAACCAGCTTCTTGTAGCGGATGCGGTGCGGCTGCGAAGCCTCTTCGCCGAGGCGGCGCTTCTTGTCTTCCTCGTATTCCTTGTAGTTGCCGGGGAAGAATTCGACGTGCGAATCACCCTCGAACGCGAGGATATGCGTTGCGATGCGATCGAGGAACCAGCGATCGTGCGAGATCACGAACGTGTTGCCGGGGAATTCGAGCAGGGCATCCTCGAGCGCGCGCAACGTTTCGATGTCGAGGTCGTTCGAGGGCTCGTCGAGCAGGAGCACATTGCCGCCCTGCAGCAGCGTCTTGGCTAGATGCAAGCGACCGCGTTCGCCGCCGGACAGGGTGCCGACGAGTTTCTGCTGATCGGGCCCGCGGAAGTTGAAGCGACCGAGATAGGCGCGTGACTGGATCTCGATACCGTTGATGGTCAGGATGTCGGCGCCACCGGAGATCTCCTGGAATACGTTGTGCGTCCCTTCGAGCTTCTCGCGGCTCTGATCGACGTAGGCGATCTTGACCGTCTGGCCGGTCGCGATCTCGCCCTGGTCCGGCTTTTCCTGGCCGGTGATCATCTTGAACAGGGTCGACTTGCCGGCGCCGTTGGGGCCGATGATGCCGATGATCGCCCCGGGCGGCGCGGCGAAGCTGAGGTCGTCGATCAGCAGGCGGTCACCGAACGATTTCGACACGCCCTTGAACTCGATCACCGAGCTGCCGAGGCGCTCGCCCGGCGGAATGAAGATCTCGTTCGTCTCGTTGCGCTTCTGGTAGTCGACCGACTGCAGTTCCTCGATGCGCGCCAGGCGGGCCTTGCCCTTGCTGCGGCCGCCCTTGGCGTTGCTGCGTGCCCATTCGAGTTCGCGCTGGATCGCCTTCTGGCGCGCCTTCTCGCCGGACTCTTCCTGCTTGAGGCGCTCGTCCTTCTGTTCCAGCCAGGAAGAGTAGTTGCCCTTCCACGGAATGCCGCGGCCGCGGTCGAGTTCAAGAATCCACTCGGCGGCATTGTCCAGAAAGTAGCGATCGTGGGTGACCGCCACGACGGTGCCCGGGTAGTCGTGCAGGAAGTGCTCCAGCCACTCGACCGATTCGGCATCCAGGTGGTTGGTCGGCTCGTCGAGCAGCAGCATGTCGGGCTTGGACAGCAGCAGTCGGCACAGCGCCACGCGGCGCTTCTCGCCACCGGACAGCTTGCCGACGACCGCCTCCCAAGGCGGCAGGCGCAGCGCATCGGCGGCGACTTCGAGCTGACGGTCCAGCGCATGCGCGTCGGTTGCGGCGAGCAGGTTTTCCAGACGTTGCTGCTCGGCGGCGAGCTTGTCGAAATCGGCGCCTTCCTCGGCGTACGCCGCATAGACCTCATCGAGGCGCGCCTGCGCGTTGATGATGTCCGAGACGCCTTCCTCGACCACTTGTCGCACGGTCTTTTCCGCATCCAGCTTCGGTTCCTGCTCGAGGAATCCGATCTTGGTGCCCGGGTGCGGGCGTGCCTCGCCGATGAAATCGGTATCGGTGCCGGCCATGATGCGCAGCACCGTCGACTTGCCGGCGCCGTTCAGGCCGAGCAGGCCGATCTTGGCCCCTGGAAAGAAAGAGAGCGAAATGTCCTTGATGATCTGGCGCTTCGGTGGCACCACTTTGCTGACGCCGATCATCGTGTAGATGTATTGCATGCCTGACTCCGGGCGAGGAACACGGCGACGCTGGGTGAGAGCACCGGGTCCGATGGAAACGGGAAGACACGCATTATCGCCGATCGTCAGGCGCCACGTCATGTCGACGCCCAATTTGAGGGCGGCAGCGGCCCGCTCAAGGCCATGTCCGGCGCCACAAAGCGGTAACATGCGCTCCCCCGCGACTTGCACAGGTTCCCGTGATGTTCCCCAAGGATGCCCGTATCGAAGGTTTCGACCCGGAACTCGCCAAGGCGATCGCCTCCGAGCGCCAGCGCCAGGAGGATCACGTCGAACTGATCGCATCGGAAAACTACGCCAGCCCGCGCGTGCTCGAGGCACAGGGTTCGGTGCTGACCAACAAGTATGCGGAAGGGTATCCGGGCAAGCGCTACTACGGCGGCTGCGAATACGTCGACATCGCCGAGTCGCTGGCGATCGAGCGCGTCAAGCAGCTGTTCGATGCCGATTACGCGAACGTGCAGCCGCATTCCGGCTCGCAGGCGAACCAGGCCGTCTACTTTGCCCTGCTCAAGCCGGGTGACACGATTCTCGGCATGAGTCTGGCGCACGGCGGCCATCTGACGCACGGCGCCAAGGTGAACCTCAGCGGCAAGATCTTCAACGCGGTGCAGTACGGCATCGACCCGACGACCGGCAAGGTCGACTACGCCGAGGTCGAGAAGCTTGCGCTCGAGCATCAGCCGAAAATGATCATTGCCGGTTTTTCCGCGTACTCGCAGGTGCTCGACTGGGCGCGCTTTCGCGCGATCGCAGACAAGATTGGCGCATACCTGTTCGTCGACATGGCGCATATCGCCGGTCTCGTCGCCGCAGGCGTCTATCCGAGCCCGCTGCCGCACGCGCATGTGGTGACGTCGACGACGCACAAGACCTTGCGCGGTCCACGCGGCGGCATCATCGTCGCCAAGGGACTCGGCGCGGAACTCGAAAAGAAACTGCAATCGATCGTATTCCCCGGCATCCAGGGCGGCCCGCTGATGCATGTGATCGCGGCCAAGGCCGTCGCGTTCAAGGAAGCGATGGAGCCGGAGTTCAAGACCTACCAGCAGCAGGTCGTGAAGAATGCGCAGGCGATGGCGAAAACCTTCATCGCGCGCGGCTATCGGATCGTCTCCGGCGGCACCGAGAACCACCTGATGCTGCTCGACCTGATCGGCCGCGACGTCACCGGCAAGGACGCGGAAGCCGCGCTCGGCGATGCGCACATCACGGTCAACAAAAACGCGGTGCCGAATGATCCGCGCTCGCCGTTCGTCACCTCGGGCCTGCGCATCGGCACGCCGGCGGTGACGACGCGCGGCTATCTCGAAGCCGATTGCGTCGATCTCGCCAACTGGATCTGCGACGTGCTCGACGCGCCGGGCGATGCCGGCGTGACCGCGACGGTACGCGACAAAGTCACCGCGCAGTGCAAGAAATATCCCGTCTACGGCTGACGTAGCGCCCATGCAACCGCTACGCATCGGTTTGATCGGCGACTACGACAGCGATGTCGTCGCCCACCATGCGATCCCGCTGGCGTTGGGGTTCGCCGCTGCGGCCTGCGCCGTCGATGTCGATCTCGCCTGGATCGGCACCGATGTGGTCGGCGATGCGAGCGACCTTGCCCGCCTCGACGGTGTGTGGTGCGTGCCGGGCAGTCCGTATCGTGATCTCGACGGCGCGCTTGCGGCGATCCGCTACGCGCGCGAGCGGCACCTGCCGTTCCTGGGTACATGCGGCGGCTTTCAGCACGCGGTCGTCGAATACGCGCGCAACGCACTCGGCTGGGCCGATGCCGATCACGCGGAAACGTCGCCGGATGCCGCGCGCGCAGTCATCGTGCCGCTGAGTTGCGCGCTGATCGAAGTGCGCGCTGCGGTGCATCTGCGCGCCGGCTCACGCATCGCGGCCGCCTATGGCGCGGCCACGATCGAGGAGGCTTACCATTGCCGTTATGGCCTTGCCGCGGGCTTTCGCGAGGCGATCGCCGGCGGTCCGCTGCAGATCAGCGCGGTCGATGATCAAGGCGACGTGCGCGGGCTCGAACTGGACGGCCATCCGTTCTTCGTCGCGACGCTGTTCCAGCACGAGCGCGTGGCGCTGGTGGGCGCCTGTCCGCCGTTGGCGCGCGCGTTCGTCGAAGCCATGGCACGCGCACGGCGCATCGACGTCGCTGTCTGATCGATGCATTGCCCCTTCTGCCAGCACGAAGATACCCGCGTGATCGACTCGCGCGTGTCCGAGGATGGCGCAACGATTCGCCGTCGTCGCGAATGCGAGGCCTGCGGTGAGCGTTTCAATACCTTCGAGACTGCCGAGATCAAGCTGCCGAGCGTGGTCAAGGGGGATGGTCGGCGCGAGACCTTCGACGAAGGCAAGCTGCGCACGGGTTTCATGCGCGCGCTGCAGAAGCGTCCGGTCGGCAGCGACCAGGTCGACGCGGCAGTACGCGTCGTGGTCGAGGAATTGCGCCGCAGCGGCGAGCGCGAAGTGCCGAGCTTGCGCGTCGGCGAACTGGTGATGCGCGAGCTCAAGAAGCTCGATCATGTCGCCTACGTGCGCTTCGCCTCGGTCTATCGCAGCTTCGAGGACGTGCAGGCGTTTCGTGAAGAAATCGAACGCCTGGAGCGCGACCTGCCGGCGATCGAAGGCCTGCAACTGCCGCTGCTCGGCGAAGTGCCGGCGCCGCGGAAGAAGGCGTAGTTGGACAACCAGGGTTCATCATTCCTGCGAGCGAAAGCGCTTTGCAAAAGCGAAGCTGGTCAATCCGACTCGATGTCGACGCTCAAAAGCTACAATGGATTCCCGCGTTCGCGGGAATGACGTCACCCCAGTTTGTCGCCTTTCCCCTCGATCCCATGACTTTCACAGGACCCGATCACGTGTGGATGGCGCAGGCACTGCGCCTGGCCGCGCGCGGCCTGTACACGACGCAACCCAACCCGCGTGTCGGCTGCGTGATCGTGCAGGACGACCAGATTGTCGGCGAAGGATGGCATCGCAGGGCCGGCGGACCGCATGCGGAAATCTTCGCGCTGCGCGCTGCCGGCGAACGCGCGCGCGGCGCCACGGTCTACGTCACCCTTGAACCTTGCGGCCTGCACGGGCGTACGCCGCCGTGCGCGGATGCATTGATCGCCGCGGGCGTCGCGCGCGTCGTCGTCGCCGGCGAGGATGCGTTCCAGCGCGAGGGTGGCGCGGTTGAACGCCTGCGCGCCGCAGGCATCGTCGTCGAGTGCGGCCTGATGCGTGATGCCGCGCGCGAGCTCAACCGCGGGTTTTTCGCCCGCATCGAGCGCGGCCGGCCGTGGGTCCGCGTCAAGCTTGCGATGAGCCTGGACGGCCGCACTGCGCTGGCGAACGGCGAGTCGAAATGGATCACCGGTGATGCGGCGCGCGCCGACGTGCAGCGCTGGCGTGCGCGGAGCTCGGCGATTCTCACCGGCATCGGCACTGTGCTTGCGGACGATCCCGTGCTGACCGTGCGGCCCGATTCCATAGCCTATGCCGATGCCGCCGGATCGGAGCAGCGCATCGACTCCTTCTCCCCCAGCGCTGCAGAAGGAGAGGGCTTCAAGCCCTTGCGCGTCGTGCTGGACCGAGCTTTGCGGACACCTCTCGGTGCGAAACTGCTCGACGGAACGGCGCCCAGCTTGTTGCTGCACGCATCTGCGGCCGCCGCCGATGACGGCCGTTTCGCAACGATCGAACTCGCCGAGGTTGAAAGCGGCCCGAGCGGGCTCGATCTGCAGTGCGTACTGCAGCTGCTCGCGGTACGTGGCGTCAACGAGGTGCAAGTCGAGGCGGGCGCGACGCTCGGCGGCGCATTGTTTGCCGCTGGCCTCGTCGATGAGTTGTTGCTGTATGTCGCGCCGGTACTGCTCGGCGACAACGCGCGACCGCTGCTGCAGCTGCCGGCGTTGTCGGATATGGCATCGCGCTGGAAGCTGCGCGTGGTCGATCAACGGCAGATTGGCGAAGACCTGCGTTTGCTGTTGAGGAAAGCGTAGCGACGAGACACCCTCGTCATCGCGGCGGAAGCCGAGACCCAGGGCCTCTTCGGAGCCGCAAAGACGCCGGCCCCCGGCGTTCGCCGGGGCGACGAAAAGGTCTGCATTGCTTGGAGAAATCATGTTCACGGGAATCATCCAGACGGTCGGTCGCATCGCGACGCGTGAAACCAGCGGCGGCGACGCGCGTATCGAGATCGACGCGACGACACTCGATCTCGGCGACGTCGCGATCGGCGACAGCATCTCGGTCGGCGGCGTCTGCCTGACGGTCGTTGCGTCGGGCGGATCGCGCTTCGCCGCCGATGTCTCCGCCGAAACGCTGAAGCTCACCACGTTCGGGACGCTCGCCGTCGGCGACGCCGTCAATCTCGAGAAATCGTTGCGCCTGGCCGACCGTTTGGGCGGCCACCTGGTTGCCGGCCATGTCGATGGCGTCGGTCGCGTTGCTGCCGTGCAAGACGATGGCGCTTCGCAGCGCTGGACGTTTTCGGTGCCCGCCGCACTGTCCCGCTACATCGCGGTCAAGGGCTCGATCGCGGTCGACGGCACCAGCTTGACCGTCAACGAAGTCGACGGCGATACCTTCGGCGTAACGTTGATCCCGCACACGATTGGCGCGACCACGTTCGCCGATCGCCGTGCGGGCGATGCGGTCAATCTCGAAGTGGACCTGATCGCTCGATATGTCGAACGCCTGTACGGCGAGCGCGAGGCACGCCGATGAGCTTCGCGACGATTCCCGAAATCCTCGCCGAGCTGCGTGCCGGGCGGATGGTCGTCATCGTCGACGACGAGGACCGCGAGAACGAGGGCGACCTGATCATGGCCGCCGAAAAAGTCAGGCCAGAGGACATCAACTTCATGGCGCGCGAGGCGCGCGGGCTGATCTGCCTGGCCCTCAGCGAGCAACGCTGCCGCCAGCTCGGCCTGCGCCCGATGGTCGCCGACAATACATCGCCGCACCATACCAACTTCACGGTGTCGATCGAAGCCGCCGAAGGCGTCACCACCGGGATCTCCGCCTTCGACCGTGCGCATACCGTGCAGGTCGCCGTGCGTCGCAACGCAGGTCCCAACGATCTCACCCAGCCGGGCCATATTTTCCCGTTGACCGCGCAGCCCGGCGGCGTGCTGACGCGCGCCGGCCATACCGAGGCGGCCTGCGACCTTGCCGCGCTGGCCGGCTTCGAACCGGCCGGCGTGCTGATCGAGGTGCTGCATGAAGACGGCTCGATGGCGCGGCGGCCGGAACTGGAAGCTTTCGCCGCCAGGCATGGCCTGAAGATCGGCACGATCGCCGACCTGATCCGTTACCGCCTCGACACCGAGAAGACCGTCGAGCGCG
>JBDTYM010000049.1:0-32014 GCA_040005635.1 Dokdonella sp.
TTGGATCAAGCCATGACGGCATGCTTCGACGGGCCGACCCTCAGGGCGCCGGCGCAGAGGCCTTCGCCGGATCGAACTCGAGGTAGAGAATTGTGCGCGCCGCAGCGGACGCGTTGACGGCAAAGTGGTCGAGCGAACCGTCGAAAACAATCGCCGCGCCATTCGTGTGCTGTCTGAATTCGCCGTTGACGTTCAGATAGCAGTAGTTGCCCTCGACCGGCGCGTCGAGGGTGACATGACATTGCAGCAGGTTTTCTTCGGCGAGTTCCGGATGCCGGTGAGTCGCTAGAAAGCCGTGGGGTTTCAATTGCGAGAAACCGCCGACCTTGATGCCGGGCAAGCGCCCGAGCAGCGCCAGCGTGTTGGGAAACAGGTCCGCGACGAACGGCAGCGGCGCGTCGTTCAACACCAACGCATACTGAATCCAGTCCGGATTCGTACGCCAGCCGAGCAGCCAGCCAAACTCGCCGCCGGCACGCACATGCTGGTGAATCTCGGCAAAGGCTTCTGCATGCGTCTTGTCGACTCGATCGATAGAGAGCACCGGTGCCTTCAGCGCCAGGAATTCGGCACGGATGGTTTCCCAGCCGTCGCTGAGTACCTTTACGCCGGGAAATGCATCGAGTGGATAGAACGATTGCGGGCGCAAGAATGCCTCCTGTGCAAGCTGCCGTGAAAGATGGGTGAGTTCGAAAAGCGTCCTCGAGAAGCAGCCGGGGCGAGCTAGCCCTGCGTTCCTCCTGGCTGTGTTGGTGGCGTGCGTGCAGCCTCTTCCAACAGTGCATCGAGGTCGGCGCGCCGCAGTAGGCGGCCGTCGAGCAGCACCGCACGAATGCGCCGGGTGTTGCGGATGTCCCGGGTCGGGTCAGCATCGAGCAGCACCAGATCGGCGCGCAGGCCGGGCGCCACCGAACCGGTCGTCGCCGCCGTGCCAAGAAACTCCGCGGGCGCAAGCGTCGCCGAACGCAACGCTTCGCGCGGGGTAAGGCCCGACTCGACCAGCAAGGCCAGTTCCTCATGCAGCGAAAAGCCCGGATAGATCGCCGGCATCGGCGTGTCGGTTCCGGCCAGGATGGTCACGTCGGCGTGGTGGAACGCCGACACGATCTGGCGGGCCTCCTGCCAGCGCCGCTTCGCCAACGCAAGATCGTTGCGGCTGCCGCCGGCAAGGATGCGCTGCCAGCGCGTGCGTTCGTCCGCGCGCAGGTAACGCCATCGCGGATCATCGTTGGGCGGCTTGCCACTGCGGGCCGATTCTTCGTAGGCAAGCACCAGCGTGGGCACCTGCACCTGGCCGCTGACCGCGAGCGCCCTGGCGACGTGCTGACAGATGCCCGCATCTAACGCGTCGAACGCGCGCGCCTCCTGGGCATCGACGCGCGCCATCAGCGCGTCATCTTGCAGATCGCGGCGCTCATCGAGCAACGCGGCTTCGACGGACGAGCAGGCCTCGACGGCCTGCATCAAGTGTTCGTTGCTGCGTTGCCCCGCACTCGCGGCGATCAGCAGCGGCACTCCGGCGGGAACGTGGCCGACCACCGGCAGCGAACGCGCGCGTGCCGCGTCGAGGATCGCGCGCCAATGCGAAAACGGCACCTCCGAAAACACCTTGATGAAATCGGCGCCGGCATCCGCGGCGGCATCGACCTGATGCGCCGCATCGTCCGGCGAGTTGCCATGCACGGACACGCCAGCGGCAACGATATGCGGTGCGACGAGCTCACCGCGGTCCAAGTCTTTGCGCCATTGCTGCACCCGTGCGATCGACGCCGGATCCGCGTTCATCTCGCGCACCGCGGTGACGCCATTGGCAATGAACAACGGAAACGACCAGTCGTTCGGAGGGCGATGCGAATAGGTGTTGAACAAGTGCACGTGCATGTCGACGAGTCCTGGGATCAGGAACCGTCCGCGGCCGTCGACACGTTGTGCGTTTGACGGAATGTGGGCTTCGCTCGGCGCGACGATCGAAACGATGCGGCCATCGTCGACCAGCACGGTGCGCGGCGCAGTCGAACGGCCATGCTCGACGTCGATGACGGTCACGTCGGTGATTGCGACCGCGTGTCGCTCGGGCAGCGGCTTCGCCAGTGCGCAGGCAGACCATGCCAGCAAGGTCAATACGCCAGAGCCCAGCACAGACGCCGTCCGCTTGCTGAAATCCGAGCTCATGTCCTTGGGGTCGACTCCAGCCCGCTGACTCTCGGAGAGTCGTTGTACCACCTGGCGATCGGCTCTGCATCCGATCGCGCAGACGCTTTCACCGAACAACTCAGCTGCGAATATGCTCCGCGCTCAACGTGTTCGAAGCATTGGGTTTTGCAGAAGTCAGGGGCGGCTCAACCGATCCCCTCTCTTGCATGCACCGTTGAGGTAGGCGTATGCAGAATCCACGCGGCGGCGAGTTCAACGACCGCTGCTCTCTCGCTAGCGTTCGTTCGGATGCCCTCGCTCGAGAGCGGGAGGTGCGCCGGCTGGCGCGCCTCCCGCGGCAACTCAGGGACAGCTCAGCCCGGCCAGCTGGGTCAGTCGAATCAAGTCCATATGATTGCTGCCGAAGCCGGTGATCGTCGAACTGAAATCGACGCGGCCGGTATTGCAGTCGGTAAACGTGAACGTCATCGTACCCCACGGGTTGTTGACGATCGTCGCCGGATCGAAGTTCGGAATCCAGCGGCCGCCAGTCGTCTGCACCGCGTCCACCACCGCGGTGTCGCCGGTGATCGGTCCGACGCCGCCGAACCATGCCTGCTGGGTGCCGTCCGGGTTGAACGTGAACCAGTAGGCAATCAGACTGTTACCCGCCGGCGGCGTCCCGGCAACCACTTCGAGCAAAATGCCGTGTCCGGACTGGTTCGGGTCAAACCAGGCGCCGCTGAACGCATTGGTGATCGGTACGGTGGCAGGCGGCGGCGTGGTCGCTGGGTTGACGGTGATGCTGCCGGTCATGCCCATGCTCTGATGGACATCGCAGAAATAGTTGACCGTGCCGGCGGTATTGAATGTGACCGTCTGACTAAAGGCGCCGAGGGTCGGATCGCCAGTGCCGCCAGAGCCGTCGTTGGCGCAGGTAGCCGCGCAGCGGAACGAGTTGTCACTCGCATGCACGTTGTGGAATCCCCCCGCCGCCGTTTTGACGAACGTGACGGTATCGCCCACGTCGATCGTCAGCGTGGATGGACTGAACGTCAAGCCGGCCCCGCCCACCGTAACGGTATGGGTGGCGGCCCAGGATGAGCTCGCGCCGAACAGCAGCAGCCCGATGGGCCAGATTCTTGCCAGGTGTGATCGCATTGGGAATTACTCCAAAAATGATTTCGATGTTTGCACGGTCATGCAGCGGTCCGCACACCTAGCTGCCACGCAGACGCGCAACTTCCCGTGTGCGCCGTAGGGCTTCACACAGTCTGCTCGTCGAGTGGCAGTGGGCGCATTGCGAGACATTGTCGACACTCCTGCGTCTTCGCAACAAGAGTGGAATCACCCACGCGCAGGCTGCGTGAACTGCCCAGGCGGCTGGCAAGAAGGCGCCGCGGAAGCACAGCTGGCAAGCAAGCGGATAGTAAGGCCTCAGAATGGAATACCGCACGGGTCACTGGCCCTTGCGGCCTGTGATTTTGAGCCTGCAGAAGGACCACGGGCGCCCAGCGCATCACACCGGATTCAAGCAAGACGCGGTGCGCCTGATCGCCGAGCGGCGGCTATTCGGCCGAGCGGGTTTCCTAGTGCTAAACGCTCGGGAATCGCAGGACTCTCCAGCGCTGTTCCGTCACAGCGACTATCGCTGGTGGCTGCAGTTGGAAGACATTGAATAGTCAACGATCGCCTCTACCGAGCGTGCCGTTCCGTCAGATCGATCTTCGAATAGGTCCGACAAAGGACAAAGCGCACGGAGGAGGTCAATCGAATAGGTAGTCAGATTAAACTACCTCCGTCCCCGTTGCTGAAAGGCGCGGCGCATGCGTTCGCGATCGACAAATCCGGTTTCCTGCGCGACGACATTCACCGGATGCCGCCCTTCCTCCATCATGAACCTTGCAGCTTCCAGTCGGAGCTGCTCGACGGCTCTCGCGGGCGAGCAACCGGTCTCGGCGAGAAACGCGCGGCTGAATTGACGGGGGCTGAGCCGGGCGACCTCGGCGAGCTCCTCGACCGACAATTTGCTCTGCAGGTTTTGCGCGATGTGGATCAAGACGGCCTCGATGCGGTCGGATCGGGGTGCCATGTCGAGCAGGGCGGAACGCTGCTTCTGTCCGCCTCTGCGGCGTTCGTTCATGACGAGGAGCCTGGCGACTTCCTTCGCAGCGTCGGTACCCAGGTCCTTGTCGATCATCGCGACGGCGAGGTCGGTTCCTGCGGTCATCCCGGCGGACGTCCAGATCGGACCGTCGTTGATATAGATGCGGTCCACTTCCATTCGGATATGCGGAAACCGCTGCTTGAAAGCGTCGGCGTGATACCAGTGCGTCGTCGCGCGACGACCGTCGAGAAGCCCGGCATCGGCAAGCAGGAAAGCACCGGTGCAGATGGCGGCGATTCGTCTGGTCGTCCTCGAGGCCTCGCGCACGAACGCGACAGCAGCCGGCGACGCCGGCGCCATATCCAGCGCCGAAATCGCACCGGCGATGAGGGTATCGAAGACCGCGCCCTCGAACGGTTCGGTATCGACGCTGAAACCGCAGGAGGACCGGACCGGTCCGCCGAATTCGGACAATAGGCGAACGTCATAGTGCCTATCGGCCGGCGGCAGATTGGCCATTTCGAATGGCTGCCAGCGAACCGAGGCTCATGATCTGAAATCTCGGCGGAACCATGAAGCCGATCCGATGCAAGGCGACTCCTCGTGTCTGGATACCGGCGACGCTGGCGTTTGTCGGGACCGCGATCCCACTGCCAGCTGACGACGTTCAATATACAGAACGCCGTGTCGTAAATGGTGGCAGAAACGACCTAAGGCGAAGGCACAAAACCACTACAGTGACAGAGGAAGAACGTCTCGCCGCGGTGGCTAACCTGGGAATTCTCGCCATGACAGTTCGCATAAAAGCTGGGTTCGAGCGCATCCATTTTGGCTTCCTGGCGGCCACCTTGATAGCGATCATTTCCACACCCGCTCTTGCCCAGTCTGTCGGTCAACCGACACCGCGTCCGGCAGTCCGAGCCGGCAGCGAAGCCTCTCTCCCCACTCCGAATGCAGCAAAAGGATCGATGACCATGTCCGACAGCAAGACGGCTCCGACCGCCGCGGCCGCAATGAAGGCCGCGCAGACCCAGACGACGAAGGTATTGGCGATCGGCACCTGGACCGCCAAAGCGACGCCCGAAACCCGCCCGGCCATCATGCCCTACGAGGCGAGCGATACGATGCGTCTGATGCTGGCAGGAAAGATCGACCAGTGGTTCGCCAAGATCGATGGATCGGGCGCGGTGTTTTTGATGAACGTGACCGACCCTGCGGAAGCCCATGCGTTGCTCGAAGCGCTGCCGTTGGGACAAGCGCAGATGATGACATTCGAACTGATACCGGTGGGTCCGCTCTGGCCGCTGGGCCTGTTGCTGCGTGAACCGGCGAAATAGCCGCGCATTTTGCCGAAGAGAAATTACCTACAAAAAAGGGACGGCGGTAATTTAAACCAGCCGTCCCTTCCTAATCCCCCAGGACGTTACGCCGCTTACGCCAATTACTTGAAAATCTCCTTGTTCTTCGCATACCCCATCGCCTGCTGCCGCGTGACGAGACCGCGCTTCACCATGTCCTGCAGGCACTGATCCAGCGTCTGCATGCCGTACTGGCTGCCGGTCTGGATCGCCGAGTACATCTGCGCGACCTTGTCTTCGCGGATCAGGTTTCGAATCGCCGGAATGCCAACCATGATCTCGTGCGCGGCGACGCGACCGCCGCCGACTTTCTTCAGCAGCGACTGCGAGACCACCGCGCGCAGGGACTCGCTCAGCATCGAGCGCACCATCGGCTTTTCGCCGGCGGGGAACACGTCGATGATGCGGTCAACCGTTTTCGCGGCCGAACTGGTGTGCAAGGTTGCGAACACCAGGTGTCCGGTTTCGGCAGCAGTCAGTGCGAGGCGGATGGTTTCCAGATCGCGCAGCTCGCCGACGAGGATGTAGTCGGGGTCTTCGCGCAGCGCCGAGCGCAATGCCTCGTTGAAGCCGTGCGTGTCGCGGTGCACTTCGCGCTGGTTGATCAGGCACTTCTGCGAGGTGTGCACGAATTCGATCGGGTCTTCGACCGAGAGGATGTGCGCGTATTCGTTCTTGTTGACATGGTCGACCATCGCCGCGAGCGTGGTCGACTTGCCCGAACCGGTCGGGCCGGTGACCAGGATCAGGCCTTGCGGCTGCGCGATCAGTTCCTTGAAGATGCGCGGCGCGCCGAGGTCTTCCAGGGTCAGCACTTCGGATGGAATGGTACGGAACACCGCGCCGGCGCCGCGGTTCTGATTGAACGCGTTGACGCGGAAGCGCGCCAGGCTCGGAATCTCGAACGAGAAGTCGACCTCAAGGAATTCCTCGTAGTCGCGGCGCTGCTTGTCCGACATGATGTCGTAGATCAGCGAATGGATCTGCTTGTGGTCGAGGGCCGGGATATTGATGCGGCGCACGTCGCCATCGACCCGGATCATCGGTGGGAGACCGGCCGACAGATGCAGGTCGGAGGCCTTGTTCTTGACCGAAAACGCCAACAGTTCCGCAATGTCCATGCTGTTTCCCCTGAAACCTCGAAGCGCCGGATCGCGGCAGTATAGCCGGGCGAAATCGAGACCGTATGCGGGTTTACGATGATTTTGTGCGAAGCAGCCTACCATTCCATCAACGCGCGCATCGGGGAAGCTGCTCGTCGCGCCGGGTGCACTGATGCGCGCCTGCTGGCGGTTTCCAAGACGCAGCCGGCCGCTGCCGTGCTGGCGCTGCATCGCGCCGGCCAGCGTGCGTTTGGCGAGAACTACGTGCAGGAGGCTCTGGCGAAGCGGCGCGAGCTGGCCGCGCTCGGCGTCGCGCCCGATGCGCTCGAATGGCATCTGATCGGCCCATTGCAGTCGAACAAGAGCCGCGAGGTGGCCGAACATTTCGACTGGCTGCAGACGCTCGACCGCGCCAAGCTGATCGAACGGCTGGCGCGTCATCGGCCACCGCAGCGCGCGCCGCTGAACGTGCTGATCCAGGTCAATATCGACGACGAGGCGAGCAAGTCCGGCTGTGCGCCGACTGAAATCGCGACCCTGGCCAGCGAAGTCGCCGCCGCGAAGGGACTGCGCCTGCGCGGCCTGATGGCCATTCCAGCGCCGACACCCGATCCTGCGCATCGCCAGGACGCGTTCCGGCGCATGCACGCACTGTTCGATGCATTGCGCGCGACGCACGCTGGCGTCGACACGCTGTCGATGGGCATGTCCGACGATTTCGAGCTCGCGATCGCCGAAGGCGCGACGATGGTGCGCATCGGTACGGCCCTGTTCGGGGCGCGCCCGCAGGCCGCGACAACGCCGTAACCAAACGTTACAAAAGAAAGCGCGTGCTGGCACTCCGGTTGCTTGCTGGATGCCCCGATGCCCACGCACCATAGTGCCGAGCCGATGCCTGCCTGTTCCGCCATTCCGCCGCGCCGACGCCTGCGTGCGCGCGTGTTGATTGCGTTCGCGCTGATGGCGCTGTTCGCGATAGCGGCGGCGAGCAGCACCGAACCCGACGAAGCCGACGACTATATCGCCGGCTTCGTGCGCTACGTGCATTGGCCGTATGAGGATATGGCCGCGAATTGGACCCTTTGTGTGGGCGGCGACCCCGCCGTCGATCGCGACGCGCGGCGTGCCGCCGGGAACGCGCGCGGCAAGTCCTTCGTGCTGCGCCACGTCGACAGCGCGGATGGCCTGGACGGCTGTCATGTGCTCGATCTAACCGGCGCCGATCACGCGACGAGCGTCGCCCTGCTCGCGCGCAGTCGCGGCCGGCCGGTCCTGAGTGTCGGCCGGGGCGCCGACTTCTGCACGGCCGGCGGCTTGATCTGTCTGCGCGAGCCGGGCAGCGAGCGTGCGTTCGAGGTCAATCTGAGCGCGATCAGGGAGTCCGGCCTCAGCGTCAGCGCGCGCCTGCTTCGACTCGGTGCGGCGCGCACGCCCCAGGACGGTGCGCCATGATCGCGCGTCGCCCGCATGCGCGTATGCGCGCGGCGACTTCGGCCGCGCATATCAGCCGCGCGCTGCTGACTATCTCGATGGTCTCGATCCTGATGATGAGCATCGGCGCGTTTGTGGTCAGCTACCATTTCCTGCATCAGCAGACGCAGCGCCACCTGCACACCTTGATGGCGGTCACTGCGAGCGAGAGCGCGGCGCCACTGCAATTCCATGACCGCCGTACAGCGGCTGAAGTGCTGCGCGCGATTCCGCCACAGGAAGGCATCGAGCTGGCCGAAATGCGCGACGCCAAAGGCAACCTGCTGGCCAAGGTCGAAAGCACCGACGAAAGCCTGGTTGCGCATTTGGCCCACGGGTTTGGTGCCGCGCGCCTGACCGAGGACATCGTATTCGAAGGCCAGCGCCTCGGCAGCGTGACGCTGAGCAGCGGCAACGAGCCGCTGCTGCGCGTGTTGCTGAGTCTGCTCGGCTGGTGCGTGATGGTGATGCTGCTGATCGCGCTGACCTCGCTGATCCTGGCGCGCCGGCGCACACGGCGCATCACGCAACCGATTCACGAGCTGCGTGCCGTCGTGCAGCGTCTGATCGAGCATCGCGATTTCAGCCAGCGCGCACCGCCTTCCGACCTCAGCGAGGTCGAGGATCTGCGCCGCGAGTTCAACCTGCTGCTCGACGAGATCGGCGTGCGCGATCATCAGCTGCGGCAGACCAACGCCGCGCTGAAACGGGTTGCCTACGTCGATGCGCTGACCGGGCTGCCGAACCGCGCGATGTTCGAACAAGCCTTGCTGAAGATCGGTGACGAGAAGTCAGCCGCGCAGTCTCGCGCCTGTCTGCTCTACCTCGACATCGACGGCTTCAAATCGGTCAACGATACGTTCGGCCATGCCGCCGGCGACGCCCTGCTCGGCGCGGTAGGCACGCGGCTGCGCGCGTGGCAGTCGCAGCGCGGTTTCGCCGCGCGCATCGGCGGCGACGAATTCGTGCTGCTGCTGGCACCGTTCGGCGAGGCCGACGATGCACGCGCTCTGGTGGCGGATCTGCAGGCAACGCTCGATGCGCCGATCGGCGTGAATGGCCGTTCGCTGCACCCCGGCATCAGCATCGGCTATGCCGTCTACCCGGACATGGCGACGGACGTGGATCAACTGATCGAACTCGCCGACCATGCGATGTATGCCGCGAAGAAGCAGCGTTATCGTCGCAACCGCACCACGCGCTGGGAAGCACCCCGCAACGATGCCGCGCGATCGCGCGACTGGGAGAATCGTTGATGTCCATCTTGCTGCGTCTATGCGTATGGCGGGCAGGCGCGGGGCGGGGCCTGCTGCTGCTCGTCCTGCTGCTCGGTGTCGCAGCCTGCACGTCGGCGCCGCCGCGCAAGCCCTCACCGACACTCGGCGAACGCCAGCGCGAGGGTCTGCGCGCGCTCGGCTTCCAGCAAAGCGAGGAGGATTGGCATCTGATCCTGCCCAAACCGATCTGCTTCGAGTTCGCCAGTGCCGACATCCGAGCGGACGCCGCCCGCTCTGCGACGGACACCGCTCAGGAGCTGCTGCGCCTGGGCATTCACGGCGTGCGACTGGATGGACACAGCGATAATGTCGGCCCGCCCGCCGTCAACCTCGACCTGTCGCGACGGCGCGCCGAGGCGGTCGGTCGGCTGTTCATTGCCGCCGGTTTCGCCGATGCGGCGGTCGTTCGCCACGGCCACGGCGCGAGCCTGCCCGTCGCCGACAACGACAGCGCGAGCGGACGCGCACGCAACCGACGCGTCGAGCTGATCGTGCCCGCCGACGCCCTTGCACCGTGAGTGCCATGCGGACCATTCGAAGCGGCCGTTGAAGCGGGATTGCGGCGGCGCCACGCGAGTCAGTTATTCTTCGCGCTTCGTCTGCCCGGCCATTCCCGATCGTGAACTCCGAACATTCTTCCGGACCGTCCGGCCGCGTTGCCTTCATCGGCGGCGGCAACATGGCGCGTAGCCTCATTGGCGCGCTCGTGCGCGCGCGCGCCGATGCGGCCGACATCACCGTCGCCGAACCGAATGCCGACTTGCGCAACGGGCTTGCCCATGATTTCGGCGTGAGCGTGCATGCGCAGGCGCGTGCAGCCGTCGTTGGCGCCGACACCATCGTGCTGGCGGTCAAGCCGCAAGTGCTGCAGGCGGTCTGCGCCGAGATTGCCGAGGTAGTGGCGGCCGAGCGGCCGCTGCTGATCTCGATCGCCGCCGGCATCCGCACCGAGCAGTTGCAGAGCTGGCTCGGCAGCGACCTGGCGATCGTGCGTGCGATGCCGAATACGCCCGCACTGATCGGCGCCGGCGCGAGCGGAATGATTGCGAATGCGGCAACGAGCGCGCAGCAGCGTGCGCAGGCGGAGGCGATACTCGGTGCCGCCGGCAGCACCGCCTGGATCGTGCGCGAAGATCTGATGGATACGGTGACCGCGTTGTCCGGCTCCGGACCTGCCTATTTTTTCCTGCTGGTCGAGGCGCTCGAGGATGCCGCGGTCGCGCAGGGGTTGCCGCGCGAGACGGCGCGCGCGCTGGCTACACAGACCTGCCTCGGCGCCGGACGCATGCTGGTCGAGGACGGCGAAGCGCCGACCGTGCTGCGCGAACGCGTGACCTCGCCCGGCGGCACGACGGCCGCGGCGCTGGAGGCGTTCGCGGCAGGCGGGCTGCGCGAACTGGTCAGTGCGGCGGTCGGCGCCGCGACACGAAGAGGCCGCGAATTGTCCAACCCTTCATCGTAGGAGCGCGCTTGCCCGCTCATCGCGCTGCCGAGATCGCACGCCAGCGCGTTCCTTCCATGCTTGATCGAATAGCGCGCCAGCGCGCTCCTGTGAGACGACGAGAGATCCCATGCACTATTTCGCCAGCGCCGGCCAGATCCTGATCAATGTCGTATTCGGTGCGCTGATCGCGCTGGTCGTATTGCGCGTGCTGCTGCAATGCGTGCGCGCGAATTTCTACAACCCGGTCTGTCAGATGCTCTACAAAGTAACCAATCCGGTGCTGATGCCGCTGCGCAAGATCATTCCGGCGTGGCGCACGCTCGATGTCGCCGGCGTGCTGCTGGCATGGCTGCTGACCGCGATCGAGCTGGCCTTGCAGTACACCCTGGTCGGCCAGCACCTCGGCCTGCTCGGCTTGGCAGTGATGGCCTTGGCCGAACTCGTCGACTTCGTGCTGATGCTGTACTTCGGGCTGATCCTCGTGCGCGTGTTTCTCAGCTTCGTCAACGTCGAGCGCTCGAATCCGATCGTTCCGTTGATCGTGCAGCTGACCGATCCGGTGCTCAAGCCGCTGCGCCGCTTCATTCCTCCGATCGCGGCGCTCGACCTGTCGCCGATGGTCGCGATGCTGGCCATCATGCTGGCGCGCGTGCTGATCGTCGCGCCGATCCTCGATCTCGGCTTGCGCCTGGCACAGGCGGCTTGAGGTCAGGCGGCGCCGCCGCCGATCACTGCGCCACGCTCACAGCGCCGCTGGCCATCGCCGCGGCCCCTCGCCCTGTACGGCGAGCGCATCGGCAGGATTGCCGAGCTTGCATCGTTGCAGGGACAGACAGCCGCAGCCGATGCAATCGTCGAGTTGGTCGCGCAGCGAAACCAACTGCTCGATGCGCGCATCGAGCGCACGACGCCACGCCGCCGACAGGCGACTCCAGTCCGCGCGCGTCGGCGTGCGCGCGTCGGGCAGACGGGCAAGCGCCTGGCCAATCTCTTGCAATGGCATACCGACCCGCTGCGCCACACGGATGACCGCGATACGCCGCAGCACATCGCGCGCATAGCGGCGCTGGTTGCCGCCATTGCGTCGGCTCGCGATCAGACCGCGTGCTTCGTAGAAATGCAGCGTCGAAACCGCGACGCCGCTGCGCGCAGCCACCTGTCCGACGCTGAGTTCGCTCATCGACATCGCTTGACCTCAAGTGGACTCGAGGTTTTATCCTGCGCAGCCGCGCCGCTGGAGTCAACGCATGGATGCCACATCCGCTCCGAAGATTCCCTGCGCGCCGTCCGCCCAGGTTGCGGCGGCGGCTCCGCGAGAGCAACCGTCCGACAGCGCGGCATCCTGTCCCCTCAGTTGCGTGCGCTGACGATCGGCCTGGTGGTGCTGATGGCGTTGACTGCGTTCGAGGCGCTGGCCATCGCGACTGCGATGCCGGTGGTGGCGCAGGCGCTGGATGGCGTGTCGCTCTATGCGCTGTCGTTCAGCAGCACGCTCGCCGCCAGCCTCGTCGGCATGGTGGTCGCCGGGCACTGCTGCGATCGGCACGGAGCGGCGCCCGCGCTATGGAGCGGCGTTGCCTTGTTCGTGGCGGGCCTCCTGCTCAGCGGCCTTGCGCCCGCGATGGGCTGGCTGCTCGGCGGGCGCATCGTGCAGGGCCTCGGCTCCGGCGCGATCTCGGTGGTGTCGTACGTGATCGTGGCGCGCGCCTATGCGCCAGCGTTGCGGCCGCGCGTATTCGCCGCGTTCTCGGCCGCGTGGGTGATTCCCTCCTTGTTCGGACCGAGCGTGAGCGCCCTGATCGTGCAGCATCTCAGCTGGCGCGCGGTATTCCTGCTGGTTCCGCTGGTGGCGATTCCGGCCGCGCTCGCATTGCGTCGTGGCCTGCGCGAACTCGCGCCCGCGCCACGCTCAGGCGAAAGCTTCGCAAGTCCGATGCACCGGCATATCGGCTGGGCGATCATCGCGGCGTCGAGCGCCTGCCTGCTCGATCCGGTCTCGCGCTCACGCACGCCAGGCGGCATCGCTCTGCTTGCTGCGATCCTGGTCGCCTTGCTCATTTCCGCGCTGCGCCTGCTGCCCGACGGAACGCTGCGCGCAGGACGCGGCCTGCCGAGCGTGATCGCCTTGCACGGCCTCTGCAGCGCCGCTTTCTTCGGCACCGAGGTATTCATTCCGCTGATGCTGTCGCGCGAGTACGGCCTGTCCGCATTTTGCGGCGGCGCCGTACTCACGCTCGGCGCGCTCGGCTGGTCGGCCAGCTCGTGGTACCAGGGACACGCGCGGCGCGCAGGTTCGCGCACGCATCTGCTGCGGGCTGGCATGGGCCTGTTGGCGCTCGGCATCGCGCTGGTCGCCGCGAGCGCGGCCGTACGCACCGTGTCGTCGGCGCCGCCCGCCAACGGCAGCGTGCTCGCCGACGTGATCGCAGGCTGGTCGATCGCGGGCCTTGGCATGGGCCTGACATCGCCGAGTCTTTCGGTGTTGACCCTGGCGTTGTCGCCGCCGTCCGAACAAGGCCGCAACAGCTCGGCGATGGCACTGTCGCAAGCTCTGGCTACGGCGGTCGCGCTCGCGCTCGGCGGTGCGCTGTTTGCGCGCCTGCTCGAAGATGCGCCGGAGTTCGCCTACCTGGCGAGCTTCGGTGTCACCGGCGCACTTGCCGTGCTGGGTTTTTGCTTGTCGTCGAGGACACGCGGCACTTGAGCGCGCGCGTGCGCCCAGCGCTGGATGATCGCGGCCATCGCGTCGAGGCCGTCGAACAAGGCGCCCGGTCCCGGCTGCAGGATGATCGGCGACTTGATCTCATGCAGCTCGCCATCGCGCACCGCCGCAATCGCCTGCCACCCCGCCCGCGCGGCGACGCGCTCGGGGCGGAATTTCTTGCCGCACCAGGAACCGAGGATCAACTCCGGATCGCGCCGGATCACCTCGGCCGGATCGGCAAGAATGCGGCCACGTGCCAGCGACTGCGCAGCGCGTTCCGGAAACACATCATCGCCGCCGGCAATGCGGATCAGCTCGGCGACCCACTGGATCCCGCTGATCAACGGGTCGTCCCACTCCTCGAAATAGACGCGCGGGCGCCGCGTCAGCCGTGACGCCGCCTTTTCCACTTCTGCCAAATGCGCCTCGGCACGCCGCGCGTACGCTTCGGCGCGCTCATGCGCACCGACCAGCGCACCGAGGCGGCGGATGTAGTCGACGATGCCGGCGACGCTGCGGTGGTTGCTGATCCATACCTCGACGCCGGCCTTGATCAGCGCCTGCGCGATGTCGGCCTGGATGTCGGAGAAGCCGACCACGAAATCCGGACGCAGGGCAAGGATCTCGTCGATCTTCGCGCTGGTGAACGCGGAAACCTTCGGTTTTTCCTTGCGCGCGCGCGGCGGCCGCACGGTGAAGCCGGAGATACCGACGATGCGGTGGTCCTCGCCGAGCGCGTAGAGCACTTCGGTCGGTTCTTCGGTGAGGCAGACGATGCGTTGGGGACCGGGCATGGGTCAGGGCACATCAATGCTTGGAATTCAGGGCGCCGCGATGTCGGCCGGCTCCCTCTCCGCCAACGTCTTCATCGTCGGGGAGAAGGCTATGCGTTACCGGCTTTCCTGCTATGAATCACGGATACAGCAGCTGCTTCGTCCACGCGCCATGGGCGAGCGTGTACTGCACGCGCTCATGCAGGCGGAAATCCGCGCCGTACCAGAATTCGATGCGCTCGGGTGCGACGAGGAAACCGCCCCAGTGCGGCGGCCTTGGCACCGCGACTCCGGCATAGCGCTGCTCGACCTTCAGGATGCGCGCCTCGAATTCGGCACGATCCTTCAGCGGTTTGGACTGCAACGAGGCCCAGGCGCCAATCTGGCTGCCGCGAGCGCGCGTCGCGAAATATTCATCGGACTCGGTGGCGGACAGCTTCGCCACCCGACCCTCGACGCGTACCTGCACGCCGCCACGCAGAGGCTTCCAGTGAAAGCACAGTGCAGCCTGCGCGTGCGCCGCAAGCTGATGGCTTTTTTCACTTTCGTAGTTGGTGAAGAATCGGAAGCCGCGCGCGTCGACACCCTTCAACAGCACGACACGCGCCGAGACCTGTTCGCCGCCCGACGTTGCCAGCGTCATCGCGGTGGGTTCGGCATCACCCGACGCCTTCGCCTCATCGAGCAGCCGGCTGAAGCTGTCGAGCGCCTCCTGATAGAGTGGCGCGGGTTCGTTCTGTTCGGATGGATGATTCATGCAGCGCGATGCTATCACGCAGTCCGGCTACGCCCCGGCCGTCGTCGAGGCGACGCTGGACGCGCTGCTCGCGCGCAGGCGACCGCGGCGTGGCGCCTGGCTCATCGGGTTGTCCGGTCTGCAAGGCAGCGGCAAGAGTACCTTCGCGGCGCAACTCGTCGGCGCAGCGCGCGCGCGCCGCATCGACACCCAGGCGTTGTCGCTCGACGACTTCTACCGCGGTCGGCGCGAGCGCGCGCAGCTCGCACGCGAGCAACATCCCCTGCTGCTGACGCGCGGCGTGCCCGGCACGCACGATATCGATCTGTTGCAGCGCACGCTCGACGCACTCGACACGGCGAGTCCGCGGCAACCCGCGCGCGTGCCACGCTTCGACAAGGGCCGCGATACGCGCGTCGCGCCGTCGCGCTGGCGTCGCGTCCTGGCGCCGCCAGCGCTGATCGTGCTCGAAGGCTGGTGCCTCGGCGTGCCGGCGCAGACGGTCGCCGCGCTGCGCCGGCCACTCAACACGCTGGAGCGCGACGACGACCGCGATGCGCGCTGGCGCAGCTGGGTCAATGCGCAGCTCGCCGGCGCTTACACGCGACTCTGGCGACGCTTGGACACGCTGGTGCTGCTGCAGGCGCCGAGTTTTGCGGTGGTCTCACGCTGGCGCGACGAGCAGGAACAAGCCCTGCGGCGGCGGCGCGCGCCGCATGCGCTCAACGCTGCTGCGCTCGCGCACTTCCTGATGCACTACGAACGCTTGAGCCGGCAGGCGCTACGCGAACTGCCGCCGCGCGCAGACGTGCGCCTCGTACTCGATACCGACCGCGGCGTGCGACGCCTCATCGACGCCCGCGCCTGAAGTGTGGCGTTCAATTCCTCAGGCTGACGGCTCGACGACGACCGCGGTACCGTAGGCGAGCACCTCGGTCACGCCCTGCGCGATTTCATTGGCGTCGTAACGCATCGCAACGATCGCATTCGCGCCGAGCTGTGCGGCATGCTCGAGCATCAAGTCGAACGCGTCCTGGCGCGCGCGTTCGCACAACTCGGCGAACAGCGTGATATTGCCGCCCACCAAAGTCTGCAACGCCGCGCCGAAGTTGCCGACGATGCTGCGCGAGCGAACGGTGATGCCGCGCACGACGCCGAGTTGACGCACGACGCGCTGCGCGCACAATTCGTTCGCGGTGGTGACCATCTGGCGATCGACCCGGTTCATCGTTTCCTCCGCTGGTTGCGAACGCTCAGTCCGACTGCGTGACGCGCTGCATCACGCTGACGAACTGCTCGACGTTCAATGGCTTGGTCAGGTAGTGGTCCGCGCCCGCGCGCAGCGAGGCGTCGCGCGCCTCGACGGTCGACGTCGCCGACAGCGTCACGATGCGGCCGCGATAGCCGTGCGAGCGCAGCTGATAGACCGCGGCGTTGCCGGACAGGCCAGGCATCTCGACGTCGATCAACAGCACGTCCGGCGCCTGCCGCCGCGGCTCGGCGAGCGCGCCAGCCGCATCGGTGGCGATGAGCACGCGGAAACCGAGATCGAGCAGAAGCGCTTCGAGCAGATGTGCGATGTCCGGATCGTCGTCAACGACCAGCACATAGCGATCCTTTACCCACAGCGCGCTGTGGCCGCGGCCCTCGGCAATGACGGCGATGCGTTCCAACGGCGGCAGGTCGATCAGGAAGCGAGTGCCGCAGGCGGGCTGCGATTCGAGCGTCATCGTGCCGTGCATCTGCTCGACCAGCCTGCGCACGATGCTGAGGCCGAGACCCGCACCCTTGCTGCCCGACTGCCCGCCGCGATTGAACGGCTTGAACACACTTGCCTGGAACTCCGGCGAGATGCCGATGCCGGTATCGCGCACTTCGACATGAAGGTGGCCATCGCGCCAGGCCAGCGTCGCGCCGATCCCGCCCTTGGCCGTATAGCGCACGGCGTTCGACAGCAGGTTGATCACGATCTGGCGCAGACGCACCTCATCGAACAGCGCGGGTGCCGGATCGTCCACCGCGACCTGCACGCTGAAGTGCAGTCCCTTGTCCTCGGCCAGCGGGCGGATCATTTCGTCGATGTCGCGCGCCAGCGCGCGCAGGTCGACCGCGGCCCCGCATAGCAGCGCACCGGATTCGCCACGGCCGTACTCGAGCAGGTTTTCCGCCAGCGTGAACAGGTAGGTCGCGTTGCGGCGAATCGCACTCAGCGCCTGTACCGCATGCGCACCGTCGCTGCCGCGGCGATCGAGCAGGTGCAGATAGCCGAAGATCGAAGTCAGCGGCGTGCGGAACTCGTGACTCAACGTCGCGATCAGCGCGTTCTTCAGCGCGTTCGCTTCCTCCAGCGTCGCACGTTGGCGTTCGAGCTCGCTGCGAATCTCGCGCAACCGGGAAATGGCCTTGCTCTTCGCCTGCCCGGCAAGCACGGCCTCGTTGCCGAGCTGCTGCTGCGCACGCAGCCGGCTGCGTGAGTCCTCGGCATCGAGCAGCAGCAGGTGAAAACCGTCCGTATCGGCGATCAGATGGACATGGGCGCTGCGTCCACTCGACAGCTCGACGAACGGAAGGTCCTGATCGTTGTCGAGGGAAAGGCCGATGAACAGATCCTGCAGC
Organism: Dokdonella sp.; assembly: GCA_040005635.1. Classification (GTDB taxonomy): domain Bacteria; phylum Pseudomonadota; class Gammaproteobacteria; order Xanthomonadales; family Rhodanobacteraceae; genus Dokdonella_A. The sequence goes on from JBDTYM010000049.1 coordinate 17,722, forward strand.
TCGCGCACGCCGCCATCGGCGGCTTCGGCATCAATGCCGAACAGTGCGGCATCGCCTTGCACGTCGCGCAGATTCCAGTGCGGGTCGAAACTCAGCAGCAGCGGTTGCGTGCGCTCGAGGAAGAACGTGCGCAGGTAGTTTTCCACCGCGGGCGGCAGCTGCGGTTGCGCATTCATGGCGACAGTCCCGCGGCGATGGCGGCGAAGGCGCCCTCGACGCCATCGCCGGACAATGCGCTGGTCTCGAACACCGGCAAGCTGCGGCGCAATTCGGCCAGCGTCGTCGGCGCGACTTCCCAACGCTCGACCAGATCGAGCTTGTTGACCGCGAGCGCAATGACCGCGTCCGGCAGCACCGCGCGCGACTGCATCAGCAGGTTCAGCGCGACGCTCAGGCTTTGCTCGCGCGTGCCATCGGCAACCAGCAGCAGCGCCGACGCCCCACGCAGATAATTCGCGCCCAGCGCGTCGAGCGTGCTGCGACCCGCGATGTCCCACAGCACGAACTTGATCGGCGTGCCCTGTGCCGAAAGCACCTCCTTGCTGTCGACCTTGACGCCGACCGTGGTCAGGTACTTCGGCGCAAACGTACTGCGCACGAAACGCGCGACCAGGCTGGTCTTGCCGACACCGAAGTCGCCGAGCATGCAGACCTTGAATGCCGGCGCGCTCAAGGAGCATCCTCGACATCGAGACGCAAATACGCGCTGCGCCGATTATTCGCAGCGTCCTCGCCGAGATCGAGCGGATGGTCGCCACCGCCGATAGCGTGCGCGGCGAGCGCCTCGGCCAGCCAGTGTGCACGCGCGCTGCGCACGCGTCGGTTCGCTTCGTCGGTGCCGACTTCGTCGTTGGAGCCGACGCTGATGAAGCGGATCCGCACATGCGCTGCGGCCGCCAGCGCTTGCGTGCGCTTCGCCGCGACCACGACCTCGTCGACGACGGATTCGCCACCGGGCGCAAGCACCTCGTCGTCGGTGAACGGCACCTGCAACGTCTGCAGCGTCTGTGCGAGCGCCGTGAGTTCCGCGCGCGCGGTCGCGACCGGATCGGCATCCGCAACTACCGTCATCTCGACACGGCGCACGCCGGCGATCCAGCCGGCACGTTCGCGCACGCCGTCTATCCAGGCGGCGGGCGCCTTTCCTTGCAAGGTGAGTACGCCGCCCTGCACGACGACGCCGACGCCGGCCGGCAGCGCGAGCAGGCGTTGTGCGCGGCGTGCGACGACGGCATCGTCGGTGGACAGGTAGCCGGTGCCGACGACCTCGACTTTCGCGTCTTCGAGGTCGGCACGCGCGAGAATGCCGCGCAGCGACTCCGCATCCGGATCGATCAGTCCACGTACGGTCACCTTGCGCCAAGGCTCGGCATCGAGGCCGGTCAGTACGAAACCAGGCTGCGTCTGCAAGCGTGCGCGCAGTGCATTGATGCGATCGTCCCAGCGTTCGCGCTGTGCGAAGAACCAGGTCAGCGCACCCAGCGCCAACAGCAGGAGAAGCAGCAGCGGCCAGCGCGATGACGAGCGTTGCGCGGTGCTGGCACGCTCGTCGATGCCGACCGCGCGCACGAGTGCCATCGGTTGCAGCGTCTCGTGCCATACGGCGGCGAGGGTCGAATCATGCGGCGCCTGCTCCAGTCGCAGATCCCCCAGTTGCGCGTGGATTTCTTCCAGGCGCTGTTCGAGCAGGCTGCGCAAGCCGCTGGGCGGCACACCCCGGATGAAACAGGCGAGATTCGCCCGTGGGCCCTGCACGACCCAGACCAGATACTCGCCAACCTGGGCCGAGTCCAGCGCACTGCCGCTGCCCTGCCCGACCGAATCGCCGACGAAGTCGCCGATCGCGGTCAGCATGCCGGCGATCGCATCCGCATCGAGCACCGGCAAATCCGGAGCGGACTCCTGCCGCAGGACGAGGCCGGATTCGCGTGCGATCAGGAAGACATGGTCGATGCGATAAGCGAGCCGATGCTTCAACACGACTTGCGCGTACGGCACGCCGCCGCGCCAGGCTTCGAGCCGCCATTTGAGGCCGCGCACCGTGAAGCTGCTTTCGATCGCGCCGTTGAGATCGGCGACCAGATTGCGCAATGCCTCGGCGATCGACTTGCGGATCAGCGGGCCGATGACCGGGAACAGCGTGTCGACGACGACCTGGCGGTTCTCGCGCACGGCGGCGCCGAGCGCATACGCGACCGGGCGCGCCAGCGCATGTGCGACGCGCGGCGACGCGTCGGCCGCTTCCAGTGCCAGCGGCAGGCGCTCCGGCAGGGCGCGCTGCAAGCGTTCGATCTCGGCGAGGCGCGCACGCGCGGCCTGCAATGCGCGCAATTCGTCACCGAACAGCAGCTCGCGCAGGCGATCAAGCTCATCCGGCGCCGGCGTCGACACCGGCGCCAAACCGAGCGGCAATTCGGCATCTGCGGACGCCGCGGCGTCCGCGATCTTCGCGTCGGCGCCGCTGCCGAGGCCGGATGTCGTCATGTCGACGCCCCGATCTGCCGGACCGGCTTATTTCGGGATCGGCAGATCGAAGTCGCCCTTCAGGCGCAACGCGAACTCGGTCAGCAAGGCAGCAAGATCCTCGCGGCCGACCTTCTCGGCGCGCAACTCCGCGCCGGTGCGCGAAAGCGCCGATTCAGCCTCACCGACGCGTGCCGTCGCGCTCGCCTGTGCATCGGCCAGCGCATCGCGTTGCCGTTCGTCGCTCGCTGCCAGCTCGTGGCCGAGCGCCTCCAGCGCCTTGGTGACTTCGCCTCGTGCAGTGCGCGCGGATTGCTGCAGACGCGATTCGAGGTCATCGACCGCACTGTTGCGATCCTCGATCTCCTGCCGCAGCAGCTTGCCGAGCTTTTCGAGCTGGTCGTCGATGCGCTTGTCGATCTGCGTCAGACGCTTTTCCTGGGTGTCGCGCAGACGCGTCAGATCGGCTTCGAGACGCTGGTTGAGCTCCTGGAAGCGGCGCTCGTAATCGCGCATCTGGCCGCCGAACAGGATGTCGCGAATCTGGTCGACGTTGCCGGGGCCTGCTTCCGCAGCGGGCTTCTTCGGGTCTGCCATGGACTTGCTCCTTGTAGGCTTGGGCTTCGCAGGCCGGCGCTCGGGTGTCGACGGGCGCGACCGCGCCGCGGCTTGCTTGCGGATGAGCGACTTCGCTGCGTTGGCCACTTGAACTCCCCTTGGGTCGCGTGATCCGACGTTTCATTCTGGCACTGCCGACGCGCCGCCGCACGCGGTTTGCAAAGGCTGCGCCGATGCGCTTCAGACCTGATCCAATCAGACCGGCTCCAATCAAACCGGCTCAATTCAAACTTGTTCCAAGCGGTATCCGTGCTGATAGATCGCCGCCAAGCGCCAGCCATTGTCGCCGTTGAGGTCCAGTTTCTTGCGCAGTCGACTCACATGTGTGTCGACCGTGCGCGTCGACACCGCCGCACTCAGGTTCCAGACGTTCTCCAGCAGCGCGTCGCGGCTGACGATGCGGCCATTGCGGCGGAACAGGAAGCAAGCGAGATCGAATTCGCGCTGAGTCAGATCGATTTCGCGGCCGTCGATGCTGACGCGACGTCGCTTGGAATCGACCACGTACGGCGGCAGATCGATCGAATCGGCGCTTTCGCCTTCGCCCGTGTGGCGGCGCAGCACAACGTTGATGCGCGCCATCAGCTCGCGCCGCTTCGGCGGCTTCACCAAATAGTCGTCGCCTCCGCTGGCGAGACCGCGCACGATGTCGTCCTCGGCGTCGCGCGCCGTCAGGAAGACTACCGGCAGTTTGCTGTTTGCCGACGAACGAATGGCACCGATGACCTCAATGCCCGTCGTATCGGGCAGCATCCAGTCGAGGATCAGCAGGTCAATCGCCTCGGTGCCCTGGCGACGACGGAATTCGGTCGCGGTACCGAACAAGCGCACCGTATAGCCGGATTCCTCCAGCCATTGCGAAACCAGCGCGGCCATATCCGGATCGTCCTCAAGAACACCGACAACCAGATCGAGTTTACTCATGACAGGCAGGAATCGGCAGATGAAGCGCCGGACGGGTTGAAGAGGGATCGGTTATTCATCAGTCGACGATGAAATTGACGCGCATATTGACGCGCCATTCGATGACGCTGCCGTCCTCGCCGGTAGAGACCTTGATCTCGTTGACCCAGGCACCCTTGATGTTCTTGACGGTCTGGGAAACCTTCGTCAGACCTTTCTGCACGGCGTCCTCGATGCCTTTCGGCGAGGAGCTGCTGAGTTCGATGACCTTGGCGACAGACATAGCACCCTCCACTCGGACTACGATCAACACTATAACAAAGTGCAAACGCAGCGTAAGCATGCCCGAAGCGAATTCCGCCTCTGGGTCTGGATTGCTATTGGCGGGAATGGACGAGTTTGCGCCGGTTTTATTTATACATTGATAAATTTATAACGTGGATTTATTGCATTACGTCCGTGAAGTATTCGTGATGCCGCGCGCGAATCCGGTGTTTTCGGCGCATCGGAAATAGTCAGCCTGCGGTCGCCAGCGGCGATACCCGCGGCGTCGGATCACGCGGCAGGTAGCGTAGCCAAACGAGGAATACGACGAGCGCGTCCAGCACGATCAACGCCTGCCAGAGGTAAAGATGGAACCAGTCGAACCAGGTGCGATTCCATTGCCCGAGATAGAACAGGCTGATGATGCGGACCAGATTCAGCGCCTGGATGGCGAGGAAGCCGATGCCGATGCCGGCGAGTTTGTGCTTCCACGGCGCCGGGAACGCGAGCATGGCCGACACCAGAATGATGACGGCCTCGACACCGTTGCAGCCACGCTCGATCGAGATCGCAAAGCCGGTCGTGGTGCTGCGCAATTCCTTGCCATACGCGATCGCGTGCGCGTCGAACAGTCCGACGATCCAGACGCAGACCTGCGCGATGCCGCTGGTGAACGGAAGAATGACGTAGTGCTCGACCGGCTGCCACAGCTCCAGCACGAACAGGGCGAGCAGACAGATCAGGAACAGCAGCATGAAGCGGAACATGACTCGGGCGACACCGGGACACCGCGGTTTGCGGCCGCCAAGCTTACGCCACTCGTGTACCGGCTCGCTTGCAGTGTTCCGCAGACAGCCTGCCCTTTGCCTGTGCGCTGGGTCCGCTTGCGACTCGATCGCACGGCGTCGCGCGGGCACTTTGGTCACGCGGCTGCACCGCTACGGCGCAACTTCAGTGACGGCGCAGCGCCGCAGCTCAACATCGAACACCCTGGCTGTTAGGATTCGGCCATGAACCCTGCGCCGAACCTGTTCCTGATCGGGCCGATGGGCGCCGGCAAGTCGACGGTCGGGCGCCATCTCGCCGACCTGCTGCGCATGCCGTTCCTCGACCTCGATCACGAGATCGAGGCGCACACCGGCGCGACGATCAGCCTGGTCTTCGAGCTCGAAGGCGAGACCGGCTTTCGCAAGCGTGAAAGCGCGCTGCTGGCCGAACTGGCTGCACGCAACGGGCTGGTGCTGGCTACCGGCGGCGGCGCCGTGCTCAGCGCCGACAACCGCCGCACCTTGCGCGAACGCGGTTACGTGATCTGGCTGGACGCGGGCATCGACGCCCAGCTGGCGCGACTCGCGCGCGATCGCCAGCGTCCGCTGCTGAAGACGCCGGACCGGCGCGCGCGGCTCGAACAGCTCGCCGCGGCGCGCAACCCCTTGTACGCGGAGATTGCCGACTTGCACCTCGATTCGACCGGCGTCGGCAACAGTCAGCATGCCGCGCACGATCTGCTCGACCTGCTCGAAGCGCGTTGGCAGCGCGGCCAGGCACACGCGGCCGCATGAGTACGACGACCGTCGACGTGGCGCTCGGCGCGCGCAGTTATCCGATCTGGATCGGCGCCGGCTTGCTCGCCGATGCGGCGCGCTGGCGCAGCGCGATCCGTGGTCGCCATGTGCTGGTCGTCACCAATGAAACGATCGCGCCCCTGTATCTGGCGCGCGTGCAGGCTGGTCTGGAAGGATTCGCGCACGCTGCGCTGGTACTGCCGGACGGCGAGGCGTACAAGACGCTGGCGAACACCGCCGCGGTATTCGAGGCGCTGGCCGCGCTCGGCGCCAGCCGCGACGCGACGCTGCTCGCGCTCGGCGGCGGCGTGATCGGCGACCTTGCCGGTTTCGCCGCAGCGTGCTGGATGCGCGGCATCGCCTTCGTGCAGGTGCCGACGACCCTGCTCGCGATGGTCGACTCCTCGGTCGGCGGCAAGACCGGCGTGAACCTCGCCGCCGGCAAAAACCTCGTCGGCGCATTCCACCAGCCGCGTGCGGTGGTGATCGACAGCGACACCCTCGCCACACTGCCGGCGCGCGAATACCGCGCCGGGCTCGCCGAGGTCGTCAAGTACGGCGCGATCGGCGACGTTGCCTTCTTTGCCTGGCTGGAAGCCCACGTCGATGCGTTGAACGCGCGCGATGAAACAGCGCTGATCGAAGCGATCGCGGTCAGCTGCCGCCACAAGGCCGGCGTAGTCGCCCGCGACGAACACGAACACGGCGAGCGCGCACTGCTGAACTTCGGCCACACGTTTGCGCACGTGCTGGAAACGGAAACCGGATACGGCAACCTGCTGCACGGCGAAGCGGTCGCGATCGGCATGGTGCTCGCCGCACAGCTGTCGAGCGATCTCGGTCGCGCACCCGGCGCGGACGCGGCGCGGCTCGCGGCCTTGCTGCGCGCACTGGGCCTGCCCGTCACGCCGCCGCGGTGCGACCCGCAACGCCTGCTCGCGCTGATGCGACTTGACAAGAAGAACATCAGCGGTCGTCTGCGCCTGATCCTGTGGCGCGGTATCGGCGCGGCCGAGGTAGCACCGGACGTCGACGAGCAGGCCATCCTCGCGCTGCTCGGCGCAACGTATCCTTCAGGCGACGCAGCGTAGCTACCGCGTCGTCACGTCGGCCGGCTACAATGCGCAGTTCATCATGCGCCTCTTCATGCAAACCAAAACGGCCGGCGCCGACGCGCCGCGCTACTACCAGATCGTGCTGGAGCAGGATCTGCTCGGCGGCTGGACGCTGTTCCGCGAATGGGGCCAGCAAGGCAATCGCGCGAGCAGCAAGCGCGAGGTCTACCTCGAACGCGACGCGGCGATCAGCGCATTCGAGCATGCACGCGACGCGCAGTTGAAGCGCGGCTTCCACGTGATGTTCAGCCAGGGCTTCGATGGGCGCCACGCCGGCTGAAACGCAACCCTCGACAGCGACAGGACGAATCCGCATGACCCAAGACTCCACGCGCCCGCGCGACCACCGCTTCCTGCGCGCGCTGCGGCGCGAGCCTGTCGATGTGACGCCGGTGTGGATCATGCGCCAGGCTGGCCGCTACCTGCCTGAGTATCGCGCCACACGCGAACGTGCCGGCAGTTTCCTTGCGCTCGCGCAGACGCCGGAACTCGCCTGCGAAGTGACCTTGCAGCCGCTGGCGCGATTCGCACTCGATGCGGCGATCCTGTTTTCCGACATCCTGACGATTCCGGACGCGATGGGTCTCGGCCTGCACTTCGTCGATGGCGAAGGTCCGAAGCTGCGCCATCCGCTGCGCAGCGCGGCGGCCATCGACAAGCTCGGCGTACCGGATCCCGAAACCGATCTGCGCTATGTGATGGATGCGGTGCGCCTGATCCGCCGCGAACTCGACGATCGCGTGCCGCTGATCGGCTTCGCCGGCAGCCCGTGGACGCTGGCCTGCTACATGATCGAGGGCGAAGGCTCCTCCAGCTTCGCGCGCGCCAAGGCGCTCGCACTCGACGACGCCGCGACGATGCATCGTCTGCTCGATACGCTGGCACGATCGGTGGCGACCTATCTGGCCGCGCAGGCCGCCGCCGGAGCGCAGGCGCTGATGGTGTTCGACACCTGGGGCGGCCTGCTCGCGCCGGCGCAGTTTCGCGAGTTCTCGCTGCGCTGGCTGGCCGACATCGTCGCTCAATTGAAGGCGGACCCGATCGCTCGCGAGGTGCCGATCATCCTGTTTTCCAAGGGTGCGAACGGCCATCTCGAAGCGCTCGCCGACAGCGGTTGCAGCGCGCTTGGTGTCGACTGGACGATCGATATCGGCGAAGCGCGCGCGCGCGTCGGCCATCGCGTCGCACTGCAGGGCAATCTCGACCCTGCAGTGCTGGCCGCCTCAGCCGATGCGATTCGCAGCCAGACGCGTGCGGTGCTCGACGGCTTTGGCGCGCACCCGGGCCACGTGTTCAATCTCGGCCATGGCATCACGCCGGACATCGATCCGGAGCGCGTGGCCGTGCTGGTCGATGCGGTGCATGAGTTCAGCCGACGCGCGATCGTTTGAGACGACACCCGGTTTGAGACGATCACCTGCCCCGCGGCAACTGGCGTCGCAATGCTGATTCGATCGCTGCCGATCCACGCATCCGCACACGCACGGCGACCGTCACGGCAGCGCATTCCTGCACCCTTTCTACGCGCTCTCCGAATTCCCGGCAGTCTCGCTTTGAGCGGCTGACGCGAGCGCTGCGCTGAGCATCGACGGCGTCAGTGGCTTGCGCAACAGCGCATCCATGCCGACCGCACGGACCAATGCTTCCTCATTGCCGACCGAACGCGCGGTGACCGCGATCAGCGGCAGCGTCGCGCAGTCGCCGGCGCGGATGATGCGCGCGAGCTGCAGGCCGTCGACCCCCGGCAGGTCGAGATCGATCAAGGCGACATCGAAGCGATCCGGTGCCGGGTCTGCCGCGCCGAGCGCGCGACGCTTCAGTTGCGCCAGCGCGGCGAGACCGTTCGGCGCATGCACGGCGCGATGGCCAAGCTGGGCGAGCAGGCCGACGATGACATCGGCGACCGTCGCATCGTCTTCGACCAGCAGCACGTGCAGGGACGTCCGCGCCAACGGTGCGTCCATCATCGCCGCAGCAGCCGGCGTCGATTCAAGTTCGACATCGGCCAGCGGCAATTCGACAGTGAACGTACTGCCACGCCCCAACTCGCTGTCGACGTCGATACGCCCGCCCATCAACTGGGCCAGTTCGCGACAGATCGACAGGCCGAGTCCGCTGCCGCCGTAACGGTGGTTGATGCCGTCGGCCTGTTCGAAGCGACCGAACAGGCGCGCGCGCACGTTGTCGCTCATGCCAGGTCCACTGTCGGCGACGCGGAACTCGATGCCGCCGCTGCGTTGCGCGAGGCCGAGCGTGACGCCGCCGCGTTCGGTGAACTTCAATGCATTGTTGACCAGGTTCAGCAGGATCTGCTTCACCCGCAACGCATCGCCGACCACGCGCGTGGGCATCTGTGGCGCGATGTCGAGGTCGAGCGTCAGTCCCTTGCGCTCGGCCAGCGCGCGCTCCAGCGCGGCCGCGTCGCGCAGCAGCGCCGCCGGGTCGAACGGCACCGACTCCAGCGCGAACTTGCCCGCCTCGATGCGCGCGAGATCGAGACTGTCGTTGACGACGCGCAGCATCAGTTCGCCGGACTGCCGGATCGCCTGCGCATAGCCGCGCTGGCGCTCGTCGAGTGCTGTGCCGAGCAGCAATTCGCTCATGCCGAGCACGCCGGTCATCGGCGTGCGGATCTCGTGGCCCATCGTGGCCAGGAAGCTCGATTTCGCCTCGATCAGTTGCTCGGTACTGCGCCGACGCTCCTCCGCCAGCGCGAACGCGTGCCGACGCCGGATACGCGCGCGGTAGCTGCGCAGCGCCGCATACGCGAGCAGCAGCAGCGCGAATCCATAGATCATCCATGCCAGCGACGTGGCCCACGGTGCGCGGCCGACCTCGACCTGCAACGGACGTTCGAGCTCGCTCCAGGCACCGTCGGCGTTCGCCGCGCGCAGGCGCAAGCGGTAGCTGCCGGACGGAAGCTGCGCGTAGACGCGTTCGCCGCGCTCGGCTTCGACCCAATCCGGATCGAAGCCTTCGAGCAGAAAACGGTAGCGGTTCGATGCCGGATTGGCATACGACAGCGCCCGTGCTTCGACGCGAAAATCGAAATCGTCGTGGTGCAATTCGATCGGCACGCTGGCGTCGAGCATTTCCGTGCGGCCGTCACGATGGACGCTGAGCGCGGTGACGCGCACCGGCGGTGCCGGCGTGTCCAGCTTCAACAGGGCCGGGTCGAGCGCGACCACGCCGCTGAGCGTGCCGGCGTAGAGGGTTCCGTCCGGCGCCACAGCCAGTGCACCGGACAGGAATTCCTGACTCGGCAAGCCGTCGCGCACGTCGAACCGCCGGATCGTCTTCGCAGCACCGTCGACCCGCCACAATCCGCGCGGCGACGTCACCCAGACACTGCCATCGCGCGCGACCTCGAGTGCCGATGCGGTCAGTGTGGGCCAGCCATCGGCGGCATCGAGGCGGCGTTCGAGCCGCGCCGCGCCCGCGTTCAAGCGATAGTTCTCGAGTGCGCCGAGCCGGTGCAGCCAGAGCGAGCCATCCGGCGCGAACGCGAGCGCGTGCACGGGTTCGTGCGGCAGCTCGGCGACATCGACGAAGCGATCCTGCGCCGGCACGTAGCGCTCGACGCCGCTCGCCGTCGCCAACCAGGGATTCGCTTGCGCATCCAGCACGAGCGCGGTGATGTCGGCGTCGCCGAGGGTTTTTTCGGCCGGTGTGTAGCGGTGCAGTACGCGCGTTGCATCGGCCGCAATGCGCGCGACACCGCCGCCGTGCGAACTCGCCCAGACCGTCCCGTCCGGTGCGCGGCGCAACTGATCGACGAATCCGGGCGGCAATGCGTCGTTGCGAACCAGGTCGACCGGCAATGCGAGCGTCTGCTGCGAAGACAGCGAATACCTGCGCAGACCCTGGTAAGAACCTACCCAGACGTGATCGCCACCGTCGGGCAGCACCGCGGTCAACTGCGATCCGCCGATGGCAAGGCGAGTGCCCCAGCGCTCGATGGCGCCGCTCGCGCGGTCGATGCGATCGAGGCCATCGAGGCCGCTGGCGGCCCAGATCGAACCCGTGGTATCGACGCCGACCGCCTTCACGGCCGGTCGACTCAGACTCGCCACATCGCCGGCGACATGCCGGTAGGCGGCGAAATTGCGCCATTGCGGCGGCAGCCGCGCGATGCCGCCATCGAACGTCGCGAACCAGACGCCGCCCTCGGCGTCGCGAAACACATCCATCGTGCGCGTGCCGGGATACGCGCCAGGCGTTGGTTCTTCGCCGCCGTAGCGCTGCAGTCCGTGGACGTCGTCCAGATGCGCCAGTCCGCGCCGCAGACCGATCCAGAGGTCATCCTTGCCACCGCGCGCCAGCGCCATCACGGAGAGCGGCGTGGCGCCATCGGCGATTTCACCCCGATAGCGCAGATCCGCGTCGACGCGGAACAGGCCTTTCAAGGTGCCGACCAGCACGCTGCCGTCCCCCTCCGGCAGAAACGCCGACACCATCGCCGGACCCGCGCGCGCGGCCAGCGGCAGATCGACGTGGACGATGCGGCCGCCCGCATCGCGTACGTCCAGACCGCTGTCGGTGCCGATCCACACGCGGTTGCGCGGGTCGCCGTACAAGGCCTGCACGGTATTCGAACGCAGGCTGGAAGGGTCCTCGGCGTCGTGGTCGACACTGAGGAAGCGACCGTCCTCCTGCAGGCGGTTGAGGCCACCGAGATACGTGCCGACCCAGATCGCGCCCGCGGCGTCTTGCGCAATCGTGAAGACATCGTCGCTGCCGAGCGTGCCGGGCTCGCCGGCGCGATGCTGCCAGTGACGGAATCCGCTGCCGTCCGCGTCGAGCCGATTCAGACCGGAAGCCTCGCCACCGCACCAGAGGCGTCCCTCGCGATCGACCAGGATCGCCGAAACGTCATTCGAACTCAGCGAAGCGGCGAGCGCCGGATCGTGGCGGAACACGCGAAAACCGACGCCGTCGTAGCGGGCAAGGCCGTCCTTGGTGCCGATCCAGATGAAGCCGTCGCGATCCTGCACGGTCTTGTATGCCACGCTCGATGGCAGGCCATCGGCTACGCCAAGCGCCACGAACTGGGGCGGTGCCGGCGGCGGCGCGGCCGCGAGCGCACCATATTGCATCAATAGCAGGAGCAGGAAAACGCGCAGGCCGACGTCCATTGCTGATGCCCTCCATGCAGTCAGCGCGCAGCGGAAGACGCCGCTTTGCCTGCGTGTTCCGCGTCGCGACAAATTGTGGCGCGGGCTGCGAACCCCCTTCGCTGCCCGCGCTCTGTCATTCTATACTCCGTCAACAAGGGGCCAACGTGACCGCGGATCGCCGACTGCGCAGCGCTGCAGAATCTCCGGGCGACATCACCCGGCGCGAGCTGTATTTCTTCAATCTGTATCGCTGCCTCGAAGCGGTGATCTACGTCGGCCTCGTGTTCAGCCCGTTCGCTGGCGAATGGGTCAAGGTCACGCGGCCCCTGCTCGGGCAACTCGCTGCGATCGCCTACCTGATCGCCGCGTTGCTGCTGCTGGTCAGCACCGACCGCTTGCGTCTGCGCCTGATCGGTGGCCTCAGCCTGTCGCTGCTGATCGACATCGTGGCCGCCTCCTTGATCCTGGTGGCGTTGGCCGGCCAGACGATCGTGCCGCTGATGCTGCTGGTCAACGTCGGCATCGCCGCCCTGCTGTTGCCGCGCCGTGCGTTCCTGTTCGCGTCGATGGCAGCGGTCGCGGTGGTATTTCCGTTCATCTATTGGCGACTGAACGATGTCGTCGTGCCGCATACGCCGGTGGAAACCGCCGCGCTGGTCGCCGCTTATTTCGTCGTCGCGGCATTGCTGCGCTACCTCGGCGGCCATATGCGGGCGACCGAGGCGCTCGCCGCGCAGCGCGGCGCCGATCTGCTGAACCTGGAGCAGATCAACGAATTGATCATCCAGCGCATGAAGACCGGCGTGCTGCTGGTCGACGCGACGAATACGATCCTGCGCATCAACGAGTCGGCCTGGCACCTGATCGGCAACCCGCCAGCGAACCAGCGCGAGCTCGGCACGGTGGCGGCGGAGCTGTCGCGCCGGCTGTATCACTGGCGCCACACCGGCAAGAGCGACCAGAGCGCCGTCGCACTGGCACCGGACGTCCCCGAGGTGATTCCACGCTTCACGCGCCTGGCGCCGAACGACGACACCCATGTGCTGATCTTCCTCGACGACACCTCGCTGCTGTCGCGCCGTGCAGAGGAATTGACGCTGTCTTCGCTCGGCCGGTTGTCGGCCTCGATCGCGCACGAGATCCGCAACCCGCTTGCGGCAATCCGTTATTCGGCGCAACTGCTGGCCGAATCGGAGAAGCTGACGAACGAGGACAAGCGTCTGGTCGACATCATCAACAACCATTGCACGCGCGCAAACGACGTCGTCGAAAACATCCTGCAGCTGTCGCGGCGCGAGCGTTCACGCCCGGAAAGCATCGACATGAATGCCTGGGTGCTGGCCTTCGTCGAGGACTACAAGCAGTCCAACGATCTCGGCGCCGACAGCCTGCGCGCGGTGACGACCAACCGCGTGATCGAGGCAATGGTCGATCCGCAACACCTGCAGCAGGTGGTGTGGAACCTCGTGCAGAACGCGTTGCGCTACGGCCGCCAACCGAACCAGCCAGCGCGCGTCAACGTGGTCGCCCGGCTCGCCGCCGAAAAGGGACCGCCACTGATCGAGATCATCGACCGCGGCCCCGGCATCCCACCCAAGGTTGCTGCGCAGATCTTCGAGCCGTTCTACACGACGCACGAGTACGGCACCGGCCTTGGCCTCTATCTGGCCAAGCAGATGACCGAGGCCAGCCAGGCCTCGCTCGAGTACGTGCCGGTCGCCGGCGGCGGTGCCTGCTTTCGCATCACACTGACCGCCGCAGGCTCGCTGCTGGCCTCGCGCGTGACCGCGCCATCGGCGTGAATCCAAAAGTGCACAATGCCGCAGCCTTTGCCTTGACGCCCGTCACGCTCTACGCTTGGGCGTCCCCACTGCCCCTCGAGTCAGACAAGCCGCCGGAATGAGCAAGCACTACGCCCTGGTCATCGACGACGAACGCGACATCCGCGAATTGCTGACCCTGACGCTGGGTCGCATGGACCTGATCGTCGAGACCGCTGCGACCGTCGCCGAAGCGCGCCAGCGCCTGACCGAGCGGCGCTACGCGCTGTGCTTCACCGACATGCGCCTGCCGGACGGTTCCGGCCAGGACATCATCGCGCTGATCGCCGCGCAGTATGCGGAGACGCCGGTCGCGATGATCACCGCCTACGGCAACGTCGACGCCGCCGTCGATGCGCTCAAGGCCGGCGCCTTCGACTTCGTCTCCAAGCCGGTCGACATCAGCGTGCTGCGCCGACTGGTGCAGA
>JBDTYM010000050.1:0-29870 GCA_040005635.1 Dokdonella sp.
GTTGCACGGCGTCGCCGGTGACGACGTGGATCGCGCGATTCGCACCCATGGCCAGCCCGTTGCGCAGATGCGCCTGGGCGTCGGCCGGGCCGATGGTGGCGACGATGACTTCGGTCGCGACGCCTTTTTCACGCAGACGCAGCGCTTCTTCGAGCGCGATGTCGTCGAACGGATTGGCCGACAGCTTGACGCCGTCGGTGACGACGCCCGAACCATCCGGCTTGACCTGGATGCGGACGTTGTAGTCGACCACGCGCTTGTAGGCGACGAGGATTTTCATGCGCTGGATTCCCGGATGGCCGCGCGGTTCGCGGCATGGAAACGAGGGGTTGCGAACGCGCAATTATAGCCGGACTCGCCGCTCAAGCCGATGCCGCTGGCGCCACCAGGGCCGCGGACGCCTCCGCGCCGACGGCCTCGTCCAGGCGCAGGCTGAGGCATTTGACCGCGCCGCCAGCCTTGAGGAATTCGGACACGTCGACTTCGATCGTGGCGTAGCCGGCTTCGTGCAGACGTTTGCGCAGCGCCGGCGAGGCACGGTTGAGCACGACCTGTGCGTCGATGTTCATCGCATTGCACGCAAACGCGAGTGCATCGTCCTCGCCGACCGCAATCCTCCGATGCGCTGGCACGCGTGCGGCGATCGCCGCACGGCCGGCCTCGTCGAATGCGGCCGGGTAGTACAGCAGGTGGCCGTCGCGCAGCGGACAGAAGCAGGTGTCGAGGTGGTAGAAGCGCGGATCGACCAGCCGCAGGGGTACCACCTCGATATCGAGCAGGGCCTGCAGCGGCGCCGCCGCCGCGCTGCCGGAACGATGGCCGTGGCCGAACCAAAGGCGCGGCGCCGCGCGATCGAGCAGCGCGTCGCCAGCGCCTTCGAAGGCGACGCCTTCCGGCAGTGCGCGCAGCACGTAGCCGCGCGTGCGGAACCACGCCTCATCATGCGTCTCCTCGGCGCGCCGTTCGGCGTGGAGAAAGCGGCTCGGCACGAAGACTTCGCCGAGCACGAGGCCGGCATTCGCGGTAAAGACCAGATCGGGCAGGCCAGCGACCGGCGTCAGGCATTCGATATCCGCCAGTGGCGCGAGTGCGTCGCGCAGGGTCCGCCACTGCTGGCGCGCCCGCGTGGCGTCGGCGGCGCCGAGATGGCCTCGCATCCACGGATTGATGACGTAGCTGACGTCGAAGTGGTCGGGCGGGCACATCAGCAAGCGTGCTCGGGCTGGCATCGGCAGTCGGCTCAGGCAGGGACGCTCCGATGATCGCATCGGAACGGGGGCGGCGTCAGCCGGGCGTGTCGCGCAGGCGTTGCCGGAGCGCTTGCGCGAAGCGCGCGGCGGAGGCTGTCGCGGTCGTGAAAAACAGCGAGGGCTCGGCGAGTTCGAGTTCGAGCACGCGCGGCGCGCCATCAGCGTCGTGGATCAGGTCGACGCGCGCGTACAGCAGCGGGCCATCGAACGGGATCGCCGTCAGCGTGCGCTCGGCCAGTGCATGTTCCGCCGACGTCGGCACGCGCGGCGTGATGTGCTCGGTCGCGAACAGCGCGCGCGTGGAGTCCTCGCCGCGACGGAGCAGCGGGCCCTTGCGGATCGCATGGCTGAAGACGCCGTCGAAATGAATCAGCGCGGTTTCGCCGTACGCATCGACGCGGTCGAGATATGGCTGCAGCACAGCGCTGCGTCCGTTGCGCAGCAGCCCATCGAGATGCGCCTTCGCCGCGGCGCGATCCCCGCGCGCATGCCGCCGCGCGTCGCGCGAGCCGGCGCCGATGGCCGGTTTCACGACGAATTCGCGTGCGTCCAAATGCGCGTCGAGGAACGCGGTGAGCGCCGCGTCGGCATCTTCGCCGGGCTCGGCAAATGCACTCGGCACGATCGCGACACCGGCGCGTTCGAGCGCCGCCAGATAGTGCTTGTCGGTGTTCCAGCGCACGACGTCGAGTGGATTCAGCAAGCGCGTCTGCGCGCCAGCACGTTCCAGCCAGCTCAGAAATTCGGGCAGGCGCTGGCTGTAGTCCCAGGTCGAACGCAGGACGGCGAGCCGGTAGCGCGACCATTCGACCGCAGCGTCGTCCCAGTCGACGATGTCGAACGCGGTTCCGTCCGCGCGCAGCGCCGCGGCGAGCGGCGCGAGATCGTCATCGAGCTCACGCGCCGCCGCCGCGGTGACGACAGCGACACGCGCCGCCGCGGCGGCGTGAATCACGGATGGTCGCCGAGGAAGTGCAGCTGGGTCTGCTCGCGCTTGGCCGCATACATGGCGAGATCGGCCGCGTGGATCATCGCCTCGCTGTCGTCGCCGTGCAGCGGATACAGCGCAACGCCGAGACTGCCGCGAATCTGCACGCCGACATTGCCGCCGCTGGAGCGCGACTGGACGTCGTAGGGTTCGAAGATCGTGCGCGCAATCGCGCTCGCACGATCACTGGCGGAACGCGCATCCTCGACGTCGAGGATGACTGCGAATTCGTCACCGCCCAGGCGCGCGACCGTCTCGTTGTAGCGTAGGCCGTTGCGCAGGCGGTTCGCGATCAGCTTGAGCAGTTCGTCGCCGGCCTGGTGGCCGTAGTTGTCGTTGATCGGTTTGAAGCCGTCGATGTCGAGATAGGCCAGCGCGAAACGGGTGTTGTCCGCGCGCGCGCGCGCGATCGCCGCCTCCAGTCGCGCCATGAACAGCAGGCGGTTGGCGAGGCCGGTCAGCCCGTCATGGTGGGCCAGATGACGCACCTGTTCCTCGGCGGTGCGGCGTTCCTGGATTTCGCGCTCGAGCTGGCGATTGCGCTCGGACAGGTCCGACAGCGCGCTGCGCAGCGCGAGCTTGTTGCGGTACAGCTCGAGGAAGATGCGTACTTTCGACAGCAGGATGACTTCATTGAGCGGCTTGGTGATGTAGTCGACCGCACCGAAGCTGTAGCCACGCAGGCGGTTGACGTCGTCGGCATGCGAGGCCGTCACGAAGATGATCGGCGTCGAGCGCGTGCGCTCCTCGCCGGCGAGCAAGGTAGCCGCCTCGAAGCCGTTCATGTCCGGCATCTGCACATCGAGCAGGATCAGCGCGAACTCGTGATCGAGCGCGGCCGCCAGCACATCGTTGCCGGTCATCGCCTCGATGATGTCGGCGTCGATGCCGGCCAGTACCCGGCGCATCGCAATCAGATTGGGCCGATGATCGTCGGCGATGAGGATTTTCGGGCGCTGGTTCAGCGAGAGGTTCATGGCTGACACAACCGGTTGAGCAAGGGGGCGATACCTTTCAGCGGAACGCAGTGGTCGGCACCGGCGATATCCAGCGCAGCCTGCGGCATCGTCGCGGCTTCCGCGCTCGCCGGATCCTGCACGATCGCGATGCCGCCGCGCTCACGCACGCGTTTGAGACCGGCCGCGCCGTCGTTGTTTGCCCCCGTCATGACCACCCCGATCAGGCCCCCGCCGAACACGCCCGCCGCACTGTCGAACAACACGTCGATCGCCGGCCGCGCAAATGCGACCCGTTCGTCCACCGACAGCGAGAAACGACCGCCCTGTTCCACCAGCAGATGATAGCCGGTCGGCGCGACATGGACGATGCCCGCCTGCGCAAGATGGCGCTCGCGCGCCTCGCGCACCGGCAGGGTGCTGGCCATGCCGATCAGGTCGCAAAACGTGGTCACGTCCTCGGAGCCGGTGTGGCAGACGACCAGGATCGGCCAGCAGAAGTCCTTGCGTACGTCCGCGAGCACCGTGCGCAAGGCGCTCATGCCGCCGGCCGAGCAGCCCATCACGACCGCTTTCAAGGTGGCGCTCATGCGCTGTCGGCATGCTTGCGGTAGATGCGCTCGCGCGCATTGACCGCAACGAAATGGCGAGCGGAGGAGGCGAAATCGATGTTCTCGCGATTGCCGAGGCAGAGGAAACCGTTGCGCACGAGGCTGTTGCGAAACAGTGACAGCGCATGATCCTGCAGCACGTCGGTGAAATAGATCAGCACGTTGCGGCAGAGGATCAGGTGCGCTTCGCAAAACACGCCGTCGCAGACCAGATTGTGATTGGCGAAGGTGACGTTGCGTTGCAGGCGCTCGTCCAGCTTCATGAATTCGTAGCGTGCATGGTAGTAGTCCGACAGCGAGCGCTTGCCGCCGGCAGCGAGGTAGTTCTCCGAATAGGCACGCGCGTCACGCGTCGGGAAGATGCCTTCCTGCGCGCGCACCAGCGCGGCGTCGCTGAAGTCGGTCGCGAAGATCTGGCAGCGCTCGTACAGGCCGGCCTCCTCGAGCAGGATCGCCAGCGAGTACACCTCCTGGCCGAACGCGCAGCCGGCCTGCCAGATGTTGATGACCGGGTACGAGTCGAGTACCGGGAACACCTCGTCGCGCAATGCGCGGAACACCGATGGGTTGCGGAACATCTCCGACACCGGCACCGACAAACCGGCGATGACGGCGGGCAGCAGCGCGTCCTCGCGCAGCAACCGGCTGGTCAGTTCGGTGATCGTGCGGCAGCCGGTGTTCGAGGCGAGGTTCAGTACGCGCCGCTTGAACGATGCCGGCGCGTAGTGACTGAAGTCGTAGCCGTGGCGCAGCTGCAGCGCGCGCGCGAACAGCTCGACTTCGACGTCCTCGATTTCGGACCGGGCCATACGCTACGCGTGCAGCCAGATGCGCAGCATCGACAGCAGCTTGTCGATATCGATCGGCTTGGCCAGATAATCGTTTGCGCCGGCTTCGAGGCACTTGTCGCGGTCGCCGCTCATCGCCTTCGCGGTGACCGCGATGATCGGCAGTTTCGCGTGGCCGGGGCGCGTGCGGATCTCGCGCATCGTCTCGTAGCCGTCCATGCCGGGCATCATGATGTCCATCAGCACGATCTCGATCGATTTGTTCTCCTCCAGCTGGCGCAGCGCCTTGTGGCCGTCCTGCGCCATCACCACGCTGAGTCCTTTCTCGCGCAGGATCTTCGACAGCGCGAAGATGTTGCGCATGTCGTCATCGACGACCAGCACTGTGCGTCCGCTGAGGCCGCTGTCGATGTCGCGCACGACATGCGCGGATGCGTTCCTGCGCACGCTGTGCAGGAACAGGCTGACCTCGTCGAGCAGACGTTCGAGCGAACGCGTGCCCTTGATCACGATGCTGTCGGTGTATTGGCGCAGCTTCACGCTCTCCTCGCGGCTCAGATCGCGGCCGGAATGGATCACGATCGGCGGCAACGTGCCGGGACGCTGGCTGACCACCTCGAGGAACTCGAAACCGCTCATGCCAGGCAGCCCGAGATCGAGCACGATGCAGTCGAAGCTGGCATGGTCGAGCAGCTCGAGCGCATCCTCCGCCGAAGCCGCCTCGGTGATCTGCACCTTGTCGGAGGCGATCAGGCGCGAGATGGCCAGCCGCGAATCCTCGTCGTCGTCGATCAGCAGCATGCGGCGGCGGTTGCCGGCGGAAGATTGCAGCAGGCGCTCGAATGCGCTCAGCACGGCATCGCGCTCGACCGGCTTGGTCAGGAAACCGACCGCGCCGAGTTCGCGCGCACGCGCGGCTTCGTCGATGGCCGAAATGAAATGCACCGGTATGCGCCGCGTCACGTTGTCCTGCTTGAGGCGTTCGATGACCGCCCAGCCGTCGATGTCGGGCAGCATCACGTCGAGCAGGATCCCGGTCGGTTTGAACTCGCGCGCGAGGTAGAGGCCCGATTCGCCATCGCCCGCGGCGAGCGCGCGATAGCCCTTGCGCCGGATCATGTCTACCAGGGTGCGCGCGAACACCGGATCGTCCTCGATCGCGAGGATCGTAGTGTCGCTTTCGCTCAGCAGGTCGCGGTCATCCGGCACCCAGGGTTTGGGCACCAAGCCGCGCGGTGCGACCGGCGACGAGGCGAATGCACTGGCCGCCGCGGTGGCCGCGACCGTGCGCAGCTCGGGCGGCGGCATCGCGGCCTCATGAGATCCGGCAGTGTGCCCAATCGTCTCGATGCGCTCGGGCAGCACGACGGTGAAGGTGCTGCCGCTGTTCAGCACGCTTTGCACCGTGATGCCACCGCCGAGCAGTTCGGACAGCTTGCGCGCGATCGCCAGCCCGAGCCCGCTGCCGCCGTACTTGCGGCTGGTACTCGCATCCATCTGCTCGAACGTGCCGAAGATATGGCCGAGCTTGTCCTGCGGAATGCCGATGCCGGTGTCGATCACGGTGAACGCGATTGCTTCGGCGGTCTTCACATTGGCCCGCAGTGCCAGTTCCGGCGTCGGTCGCGCGATCTCGACGCGCACCGACCCTTCGCGCGTGAACTTGAACGCGTTGCCGACCAGGTTGTTGGCAATCTGTTCGACGCGCGCGCCGTCGGTATAGATCGACGCCGGCAGGTGGTCGGCGATGCTGACGTCGAACTGCACCGCCTTCTCGTTTGCGACATGCTTGAAGCGGCGAATCAGCGACTGCGCAAAATGCTGCAGCTGGAAATCCTCGCCGACCACATGCATCTTGCCGGCTTCGATTTTCGACAGATCGAGGATGTCGTTGATCAGACGCAGCAGGTTCGAGCCGGATTCGTAGATCACGCGCGCCGACTCGACCTGCTCGCCGTCGAGATTGCCGCCCTCGTTGTCCGCCAGGTTGCGCGACAGGATCAGCAGGCTGTTCAGCGGCGTGCGTAGCTCATGCGACATGTTGGCGAGGAAGTCGGATTTGTACTGGCTCGCGCGTGCCAGCTCCTCGGCCTTGAGTTCGGTTTCAATCTGCAACGAAACCAGCACCTGCTTCTGTTCGTTGAGCGTCTCCGACTTCTGCCGCAGCTCCTCGTTCGAGGCCTGCAGTTCCTCCGCCTGCACACGCAGTTCCTCTTCGGAGGCGCGCAGGCGCTGCTGCTGCTCGACCAGCTCAGTCGTCTTGCCTTGCAACTCCTCGTTGGTCGCGGTCAGCTCTTCCTGCTGCACGCGCATTTCCTCTTCTGAAACCTGCAGCTCTTTCGCCTGCGCCTGCGTGTGGGTCAGCAGCTCTTGCGTGTGCAACGTGCGATTGAGGTTTTCCAGCGACAGCGCGGCGAACGGCATGAGCTCTTCGAGCAGCCGCTGTTGCACGCGGTTGAACGGCGCGAAACTGCCGAACTCGAGCACGCCGAGCAGGTGATCCTGCAGCAGCAGCGGCATCGCGATCACGCTGCGTGGTGGTGCCTCGCCGATGCCGGAATGGATCGTCATGTAGTCCGCAGGGACCTGTTCGAGCACGATCGCCTTGCGCTCGAGCGCGGCTTGGCCGACCAGACCCTCGCCGAGGCCGTAGCGCGTGCCCAGATGCTTGCGCTGGCGAAAGCCGTAGCTGCCGAGCAGATCGAGGCGTTTGTCCTGCTCTTCGAGGCCATAGAACACGGCGACCCCGGCATTGATGCGCGGCGCGACTTCCGCGGTCAGCGCGCGCGCGAATTCGCCGCGGGTGGCCGCCGACTGCAGGATGCCGGCAATCTCGGAGACGTTGCTCTTGATCCAGTTCTGGTTGTTCGTCTCGATCGCGGCTTCCTTGAACACCTGCAGCGCGCGCGCGGTCGCACCGATTTCGTCGCCGCGATTCTGTCCATCGATCTCGAAGGCGTGATCCTTCCCGGCCAATCGCGTCATCAGGTCGGTCAGGTGGCGGATCGGTCTCGTCATCAGGCGCGACGCCAGCCAGATCGCGGCGAGGCAGATGACGGTGCCCAGGGCGAGCATGCCGATCACCAGCATGCGCAGCCGCTCGATCGTGTGGTCCAGCCGCGCGTTGCGCGCATCGAGCGCGTCCCGCTCGGTCTTCATCGAACTGTCGAACTCCGCATCGAGTTCTCTGAGAATCGGTCCCGAGGTTCCCAAATAATCGATGCCGGTCTTGTAGGATGCGTTGTCGTAGTTCGTGCTGCCGGCGATTCGCCGGGTCTGTGCAATCAGCGGCTGCGCGGCTTGCTCGATCCATTTCGCACCCAGGTCATGGGCGTGGTCGAGGCGCACCTGCACCTCCGGAGCATCGGCGCTGAGTGCGCGCACGCTGTCGAGGTTCTTGTGGAATGCGGCAATGTTCGTGTCGTAGCCGGGCAGACGCTGCAGGTCGCCCGACATGTTGAATCCGCGCAGGGCGAGGTCGGCCTCGTGGGCGGCACGCCGGGTGAGGGTGATCCCGTCCATCACGTCGCGCGTGTGGCGCGCCCAGCTCTCCACCTTGCTCTGTTCGGAGAGTGCGTACAGGATCGCGCTTACAGCCAGTACGAATGCCACCAGGATCAGCGCGAACGCCAGCACCAGCTTTCTCTGGATCGGCAGATTGGCCAGCCAGCCGGCCGCCCATTGTCTAGGCATGAAACTTCTCCATTGCGCTGCGCAGACACGCAGCGACGCGTTCGATGGCGTGTTCAAGATAGTGACGGCGATGTGAAATCGCCGTGTTCCATGCCCGAATCCTATGCGATTTCCGCGCCACCCATGGCTGATCGGCGGGGCCAACTGGCGACCGCAACGGTGACTTCCCAGCGAGGCGGGGCCGGAGGCGGAGTGCGAGCCGGATGCCGCTGCGCTGGTCCGGCAGATGTTTGCTAGAGATTCTGGTAGTTCGGCCCGCTGCCGCCTTCCGGCGTGACCCAGTTGATGATCTGGTAGGGATCTTTGATGTCGCAGGTCTTGCAGTGCACGCAGTTTGCTGCATTGATCTGCAGACGCTTGCCCGCGTCGCCGTCGACGATCTCGTAGACCCCGGCGGGGCAGAAGCGCGTGCACGGGTTCTGGTATTCGGCGGCGCAACGCGTGATGCAGATGCTGGTGTCGGCGACATGCAGGTGGACCGGCTGGTCCTCGTCGTGTTCGGTCGCGGCGAAGTACACCTCGGCGAGGCGGTCGCGTGGCGGCAGCGTGCGATCGATGTAGTCGCGTTTCGGGGCCTCGTAGGCGCCGATCTTGTCCAGCGACGTCCAGTCCGCGTGATTCTTCAATGTCCACGGCGACAGGCCTGCCGTGACGGTTTCCCAACCCGCGTTGGCCAGTCCCAACCAGAGGCCTTTGTTGAAACCGGGGCGAATGTTGCGCACTTTCTTCAGCTCTGCCATCACCGGCGAGGCGCGCAGCGCGGCATCCCAGCCGGCCGACGTCGCGCGCGTGGCGATATGCGCGGCGGCCAGCATGCCGGAGCGGATCGCCTGGTGCGTGCCCTTGATCTTCGGCACGTTGAGCAGGCCGGCGGCATCGCCGATCAGCAGTGCGCCCGGCATCTCGCATTTCGGCAGCGATTGATAGCCGCCTTCGATGATCGCGCGTGCGCCGGCCGAGATGATCGAGCCGCCTTCGAGCAGCGGTTTGATCATTGCGTGATTCTTCAGCTGCTGGAACGCCTCGAACGGCGAGAACAGCGGGTCGGCGTAGTCGAGTCCGCTGATGAAGCCGATCGCAATGCGGTTTCCATCCAGGTGGTAGATGAAGCTGCCGCCATAGGTGGCCGGATCGAGTGGCCAGCCCAGCGTGTGCATGACCTTGCCGGCCTCGGCGCGGCCTTCCGGCACCGACCAGAGTTCCTTGATGCCGATGCCATAGGTCTGCGGGTCGCAGTGCGCGTCGAGCTGGTATTTCGCAATCAGCTGCTTGGACAGATGCCCGCGGCAGCCTTCGGCCAGCACGGTGAGCGGCGCCTTGATGTCGATGCCCTGCGTGTAGCCGCTCTTGTGCGAACCGTCTTTTGCCACGCCCATGTCGCCAATGCGCACGCCACATACCGCGCCGGCATCGTCGAACAGCGGTTCGGCGGCGGCAAAACCCGGATAGATCTCGACGCCGAGCGCCTCCGCCTGCGGCGCCAGCCACGCGCAAAGGGCGCCGAGCGAGACGATGAAATTGCCGTGGTTGTGCATCTGCGGCGGGGTGAGCGGACTCTTGCTGCCGGTCTGCGCATCGCGCAGCCACCAGAACTCGTCCTTCGTCACCGGCACGCAGATCGGCGGCGGATTGCGGCCCCATTCCGGCAGCAGTTCGTTCAGCGGCTGTGGCTCGATCACCGCGCCGGAAAGGATCTGCGCGCCGATCGTCGAAGCCTTCTCGATCACGCACACGCGGATATCCGGCTTCAGCTGCTTCAGTCGAATCGCGAACGCGAGCCCGGCCGGACCGGCGCCAACCGTGACGACGTCGTACTCCATGATGTCGCGCTCGCTCATCGCTGGCTCCAGCTGGCTCGGTGGGGCTGCAATTGTCGGGGTTCGCTTGCGCAGCGGCAAACTTCGGCTCGGCTGGCAGTTGAGACCGAAACACGAAGGACGTGAAGCGCACGAAGAACCATTGAGGCATTGGCCCCTTCTTCGGTTCCTTCGTGTTACAGGCCTCCGCTCCTTCCGGCGCGCTAAAGACACGGCGTATTCACCCGGTGCAGGCATAATTGGCGCATAGCCAACGACGACCAGCACGCATGACGCCAGCCCAGACCGGACAAGAGTTGTCCGAACACGATCTCCGCGGTGCGACTGCTTTCCAGCTGCTGCACTGGCTGGCGAGCGGACGCATCGACAGCGCCGGACTGACGGCGTCGTACCGCGCTGCGATCGAGCGCGAGAATTCGGCCTTGAACGCCTATCTCGCCGTGGCCGACACGGCGGCGGCGGAAGCGGCCGCGAGCGATGCGCGCCGTCGCGAGGGCCGCGTGATTGGTCGCCTCGATGGGTTGCCGGTTGCGATCAAGGACAATCTCGATGTCGCCGGCCTGCCGACGACGGCGGGACTGGCTGCGCGACGCCACCGCGTCGCGACGCAAGATGCCGCGGCGGTCGCGCGCCTGCGCGCTGCCGGCGCGGTGATTCTGGGCAAGACCAATCTTGACGAAGCCGCCATCGGTACGGCGACGATCAATCCGCATTTTGGCGCAACGCAGAATCCACTACGCGCCGGTTATACCGCCGGCGGCTCCTCTGGAGGCTCCGCCGCCGCGGTCGCGGCCGGTCTCGCCGCGTTCGCACTCGGCAGCGATACGCTCGGTTCGGTCCGCATCCCGGCCAGCCATTGCGGCATCTATGCGCTCAAGCCGACGCTCGGTGAGATTTCGGCGCGCGGACTGGTCCGCGGCGCGCGCCGGCTCGACTGCGTCGGCATTCTTGCGCGCTCGGTGCCCGATCTTGCGCTCGCCCTGCAGGTGCTCGACGGCTTCGATCCGGCCGATCCGCGCTCGCGCAAGCGCCGCGTGCCGCTGGCGACGCCGGACTGGGAGCCCGAGCGCCTGCGCACCGGCGTGCTCGCCGATCTCGCCGGTCTCGGCGTCGAGCCGAACGTGGTCGCGGTCTTCGAACGCGCGCTGGCCGCGCTGGACGGACACCTCGGCGAGCGCCGCTGCATCGATTTCTCCGACTACGAATTCGCGCGCATGCGCCGCGCGGCGCTGCTCGTGATGGAAGCCGAACTTGCGGTCGAACTCGCCGATGATCTGAGCGACGCATCGCCACGCCTGAAGAAGCTGCTCGACTACGCGCGCAGCAAGTCCGCGGTCGACTATGCCGCTGCCGATCGCGTCCTGGACTTCGGCGTGCTGAAGGCGCGCCGCGTGTTTGCCGAGGTTGACGTGCTGGTGCTGCCGACCGTACCGCACGGGCCCTATCCGATCAGCGACGGCGAACGCGCGAACGATGCCGACCTGACCAGCTTCGCGAGCCTCGCTGGTTGTCCCGCCGTCAGCCTGCCGATGGGAGCGCTGCCGGACGGCTTTCCTGTCGGCCTGCAGCTGGTCGGGCCGCCCGGCTCCGATCTTCGCCTGCTCGAACTCGCCGAGATCTGTGCGGCGACCCTGGATGCGGCGCCGCGTTATCCGGTGCAATGACCGCCGCGGCGACCGCCGCACAGAGGGCCTGCCGGCGGTCGTCGGTGCCGGGTTCCAGTCGTCAAAGTCTCAGTTCGCGCATGTCATCGAAGCATCGCTGTGGCCGACGACGACATCGGCGGTGATCAGGCTGGCCACGTTGAGGGCCAGGTGTACCGCATTCGATGACTTCGACACCGAGTTGACACCATCTCCACCTAGCGTCTGTTCGTTGAGCATCAAAGTGGCGCCGGCGATGCCGAGTGCGCTCAGGTCGATGCCCGTGTTCGGCGGCGGATTGAGTGGAAGATCGGGCACCGCTATGCCGAGAATCGAAAGGGTGAGGCCGGTGAGCTTGGCGCCGTCGTCGGGGCCGCCGCCGGGCGGCGTGCTCTGCAAGTTGCCCGAATCGAACGAGCTGCTGAACATGTAGTCGCCGAGCAGGCTGGCCGTCTGTATTCCTGGTGTCGAGAGGCAGTAGCCGCTGACGATCGAGGTCGAGGTGACGACATCGGCGGTCATGGAGATCAGGCCGTCGCCGAGCAGGCTGACCGCCGAGATGTCGAGGCCGGCGACGGT
Source organism: Dokdonella sp. (assembly GCA_040005635.1). Taxonomy (GTDB): domain Bacteria; phylum Pseudomonadota; class Gammaproteobacteria; order Xanthomonadales; family Rhodanobacteraceae; genus Dokdonella_A. The sequence continues at coordinate 12,326 of JBDTYM010000050.1, forward strand.
CACCGTGGCGCCGCTCGCCGAGGTGCCGCCGTCTGCGTATTGCGCTTCGGACGTCAGCAGGCCCGTCGAAAGACTCAACAGCGCACCTGGGACGGTGACGCCGGGCAGCGAATTGACGACGTCGGCAGACACGCTGACATCAACGAGAACCGATGGTGCCTGCGGCGTGACATCCAGCGAAGCGAGTCCGAGCAGGTTGATGTGCACGGACAAGTCCTGTGCGTTTGCGTTGCCGCTCTGAGCTTCGACGTCCGTGCTGAAGATGGACGCGGCGACTGCAGCCGCCATTGCATAAGCAAGCGTTTTCATGGGATGTGCCCTCCAGATTGAAGCCCGATACTTGGATGCCTGCGAACGCAGAATCGGTTCCAGCTGTAGGTCGGTGAAACCTGTAACTTCTTACAGGGGATAGTCGCCGAATACTTCACACGATCAAGACAAAGTTTCGCTCATGATCCTTGAACGTTTTGCACGTGAAGGGCGCGTGAAATCGGGGCTTCGCGCTGCGACCTTCGACATGTCCGATGGGTCCAGGCCGTCATCCTGCGGCTCTCCGATCGCGTAAGCTTTCTGCGACCGACGTGGCGATCCGCGCCACGAATTGCAGTCAAGTGATCGAATGACAGTTCCGGCGGCAACGAAATTCGCACTCGCGACCATCGCGACCACAGCGTGTGCTTGCGCGTTGGCGGGCGATCCGATTTTCATCGAAGGATTCGAGAGCGAACCGCCCGCGTTGGCAGGAATCACGGCCGCGCACAACGTCGTACGCGCCGGTGTCGGCGTCGCCCCGCTATTTTGGAACGCGCTATTGGCGGCCAGCGCCCAGGCGTGGGCAGATCAATGCATCGACAGCGACGGCAATGGTCTGATCGATCACAACGCGGATCGCAGCAACGGATTTCCGTGGTACGTCGGCGAGAACATCTTTGGGTCCACCGGCGTCGCATCGCCGCAGCAGGCGGTCGACCTGTGGGCCGCCGAGGTGCAGTACTACGATTACGCCACGAACACCTGCGCGGCGGGGCACGCCTGCGGGCACTACACCCAGGTCGTATGGTCGACGAGTGTCATGCTCGGCTGCGGCATCTCATCCTGTCCCGGTTTGACGTACGGCAATGGCATCGTCTGCGACTACGGGCCGGGCGGCAATACGGGCGGCCCGCCGTATTGAGCCAAGCGGAACCGCTCCTGTCCGCAGCGGCGATTCCCGCAAGCGCGAAGAACCGGCTTGCCACTCACGTCGCGGCCGGGATCTTCATCGGGTAGTCGCGTAGCCCGAATCGAACGGGCTCTCACGCGCAAGAGCGACGCCGAGAAAACCAGGCAGTCGATCGGGGCGTTGCACTTTTATCCTCTCGCCTGTGCGGCGTGTGCGGTCGACCGCCCGCCACGCGCCTGCTCGTTTGTCTGCCATGCGAAGTGGCCGAGCACGAGTTTCGTTAAATTTTGTAACGGACTTCATCCGGCTCGCCCCCGTTCGTAGTGAGGACATTTCCCGCTATGCGTGCGGGTTGATATAGCCGTACACTTTGGATCTATGTGAAATTATCGTGAAAATTCACATTTGGACAGATGTTCCAGGGTTGCGTTGAACTTGCTAGGGGCTGCTGGTGGAGAATTTGTCCGGGCGTCGTTTGTCCGCGTTGGTCGATGAAACCGTTCACGATGCCATCCTGCACAAGCTGACCCACGCGATTTTTCAGCGGAGGACCCGCCTGGGAACCGCGGCCCTGACTTCGCTTCGCGGCCGTATCCAACGAACTCCACGACGCCTGGCAACCCTGCCAGTCCGGATAGTTTTCGCCTGCATCCTGTCGCTGGGCGCCATCGTCGATGCCCACGCCGAACGCGTCTTCACCTCGCGCTTCACGACGAACGACAACGGCGATGTACAGATCATCGGCAATACGTTGTTCAGTTGTACGCAGGGAACGAACACCCCGCCAGCGACGTGCCTGGCCAGCGTTCCGGTCAGCGGCACCGGCGTCACCGACGTCGCCAATCTCAACGACAACGCCTATACGATGAAGCCGGTCAATACCGCCGGTGGCACCACCAGTTCGAGTTCGGCGGATCTGTCGCTGCCGACCGGTGCACAGATTCTGTGGGCGGGTCTGTATTGGGGCGCAGACACCTCGGCCGGTACCGGCGGCGTTGCCGCTGCGACGCCGGCCGCACGCAATCAGATCAAGTTCGCGCTACCCGGCGGTGCTTATCAGTCGTTGACGGCGACCCAGCTCGACGCCGTAACGAGCGCTACGAACCGCTACAGCGCCTTCATTCCAGTCACCGCATTCGTGCAGGCGGGAGGCGCCGGTACCTATCGCGTGGCGGACATCCAGGCCGGCACCGGCGCCGATCGCTATGCGGGCTGGTCGCTCGTCATCGTCGTGCGCGATCCGGCACAGCCATTGCGCAACCTCACCGTCTTCGATGGCCTGCAGACGATCAGCACGTCCGCGACGACGGTGAACGTGTCGGTCAGCGGTTTCCGCACGCCGCTGACCGGGGCGTTCACGGCCCGCGTCGGAGCGGTCGCCTACGAGGGCGATCTCGGTTCGACCGGCGACCAGTTCAAGATCAACGGCATCAATCTCAGCAATGCCGTGAACCCTACGACGAACGTGTTCAACAGCACGATCAGTCGTCTCGGCGCGAACATCACGGCGAAGAACCCGAACTTCGTCAACCAGATGGGTTTCGATGCGGATGTGTTCGACGCGAGCGGCATCCTCGCCAATGGCGCTACCGGCGCCACGTTGACGTTCACCACGTCCAGTGAAACCTACTATCCGGCGGTCGTGACGTTCGCCAACGACGTCTACCAGCCGGTCGTCGACGGCAACGTGACCAAGACCGTGACCGACCTCAATGGCGGCTCGGTGCTGCCGGGTGACATTCTCCAATACACCATCGCGCTATCGAATACCGGCAACGACACCGCCACCAATGTCGTGCTGACTGACGCGATCCCGCCCAACACGACCTATGTTCCAGGCACCCTCGTCGTAGTCTCCGGCGCAAACGCCGGTGCCAAGACCGACGTGGCGGGCGACGATCAGGCCAATTTCGGCGGCGGCGCCGCGGTCTTTCGCCTCGGCACGGGCGCCACGGCCACTGCCGGTGGCACCCTCGCGATCAACCAGGCGACCAGTGTCTCGTTCCGCGTCACCGTCAATGCTGGCGTAGCGGCGGGCACATCAATCGCCAACCAGGCGTCGATCGCTTTCAACAGCGCCACCCTCGGCACCGCATTCACGTCGCTCAGCGACGGTGATCCGAACACGGGCGGCAACCAGCCGACCACGGTGGTCGTCGGCAGCACGCAGTCGCGGCTGAACATCGACAAGGACTCGACACCGAATCCCGTCGTCGCCGGGCAGAACCTCACTTACACCTTGCACGTCAGCAACAGCGGTCCGAGCGATGCGACCAATGCGATCGTGTCCGATCCTCTGGCGGCGACGACGACGTTCGTGTCCGCATCGGCGCCGGCCGGATGGACCGTCACCGCGCCGGCGGTGGGCAGCAGTGGCACGGTGCAGTTCAGCGCGCCGACGCTTGCCGTCGGCAACTACGATCTGGTGATCGTGACAAAGGTCGTGCCTGGAACGCCGGGAGGCACTGTCATCGGCAACACGGCGACGGCGACTTCAACGAACGACCCGAGCGGCACGCACACGGCGGCGACCAACACGACCGTTGCCAATTCCGGCGACCTGTCGCTGAGCAAGAACGCGAGCGCGACTGTCGGCCAGGGCCAGCAGCTCACCTATGCGTTGCAGCTCAACAACCCAGGTCCGGATGCCGCTACCGGCGTCGTCGTCAGCGATCCGCTGCCGATCGGTACGACCTTCGTGTCTGCGAGTGCGCCAGTTGGCTGGACGGTGACCGCGCCAGCTGCCGGAGCGGGCGGCACGGTGACCTTCAGCATCGGAACCTTGCCCGCCGGCGCCGTGTCGTTTTCAATCGTCGCCACCGCAGCGGCGACGGCGACGATTGGCAGCACGATCACCAATATCGCGACCGTCAGCAGCACGAGCGCGGACAGCAACGCGGCGAACAATACGGCGAGTGCCGGCACCCTGGTGCAGAATCCGGTTCCCGGCGTGGCGAAGGCGTTCACGCCGGCGTCGGTAGCGTCGGGCGCGCCGTCGACGATGCGCATCACGATCACCAACGATGCGGCCGTGCCGATCGGCGGCATCGCGATCAACGATACGTTACCGACCACGCCGGGTCAGATGCGCGTGTCCAATCCCGCCACCGGCGTGACGAACACCTGTGGCGGCACGTTCACCGCCGCCGCGGGAGCAACGTCGGTGACGCTCGCCGGAGCGGGTCCGCTCGCCGCGGCAGCGAGCTGTTTCGTCGAAGTCAACGTGGTCGCGACGACGGTCGGCAACTACGTCAACACGACCGACAACGTGACGAGCACGCAGACGCCCACAGGCCCAACCGCGACGGCATCGCTTGCGATCGGAGTCTTGAATGCGCCGACGACGACGAAGTCGTTCACTCCGGCGAGCGTGCAGCTCGGTGCTGCGGCGCAGATGACGATCGCATTCGCCAATCCGAATGCCACTCCGATTACGGGTGCCGGCTTCCTCGACACCTATCCTGCCGGCATTCTGAATTCGAGTACGACGGTCGTCGCCAGCAACACCTGCGGCGGTGTCGTGACCGCGGTGACCGGCGGAAACTCCCTGCAGCTGACCGCTGCAACGATACCCGCGACGGGTTGCAGCATTGTCGTCAATGTCGTCGCAACCGCGATCGGTAATGCGGTCAACACGACCGGCCCCATCACCTCGACGAACGCGCAGAGCGGCGCTGGAGGCACCGGCACGCTGGCAGTGACGCCGCTCGGTGCGCCGGGCGCTACCAAGAGCTTCAGCCCGGCCACCGTCAATCTCGGGGGCGCGACGCAAATGACGATCGCGCTGACCAATCCAAACGCGAGTCCGATCACACTGACCGGCTTCACCGATACCTATCCGTCCGGCATCGCCAACGCGAGCGGCACGGTCGTCGTCAGCAATTCCTGCGGCGGCTCGCTGACGGCCAATCCCGGTGACAGCGTACTTGCGTTGAACGGTGGCGTGATTCCCTCTTCAGGCGCCTGCAGCGTCGTCGTCAATATCGTCGCCACCGGTGCAGGGCCGCAGCTCAACAACACCGGACCTATCACCAGCGGCAACGCGCAAACCGGCAGCGGTGCTAGCGGGACCCTGACGGTGACGCCGGTAGCGGATCTGGCGATCACGAAGAGCGACGGCAGCACTGCGTATATCCCTGGCGCTCCGATCAGCTACACGATCCTCGTGACGAATGCGGGCCCGAGCGGCGTGACTGGCGCGACGGTAGTGGACACGCCGCCCGCCGCCATCAGCGGCGTCAGCTGGAGCGCAACCTATGCCGGCGGCGCGAGCGGGATCGCCGGTGGCAGCGGCGCGATCAATACGCTGGTCGATCTTCCAAACGGCAGCAGTGCAACCTTCACCTTCAGCGGAACGGTGGCGTCGAATGCGACGGGAGCCTTGTCGAACAGCGCATCGGTCAGCGTACCGACAGGGGTGACGGATCCTGCGAGCGGCAACAACACGGCGACCGACAACGACACGTCGGCACCCATCGCCGACATCCAGGCGGTGAAGACCGGCACGGCGAGCGCGGGCTTCGGTGCGCCGCTGACCTATTCGATCGTCGTGACGAACCATGGTCCGAGCGATGCGAACGGCACGACGTTCGGCGACGCGGTCCCGGCGGGTGTCACCAGCATTACCGCAAGCTGCGGCGTGCCGACCGGGGGTGCCGTGTGTGGCGCGGTGAACGTTGCCGGCAACAATGTGACGAGCACGATCACGGCGCTGCCGAACGGCGCCAGCGTGACGTTCACGATCAACGGCACGGCGCCGACGAGTGGTACCTCGATCAGCAACAGCGCGACGGCGCAGCCACCCGCTGGCGTGACCGATCCGACACCTGGCAACAACACCGGCACCGCAACGACCTCGCTGCTGCAGCCGCAGCTGACCTTGATCAAGGCGGCGACGCCGAATCCGTTCACGGTGGGCCAGCTGGCGAGTTACGCGATCACGTTGTCGAACGGTGGCGCAGGGCCCACCAGCGGTGGGATCACCGTGGCCGACACGCTGCCGGCCGGGATCACGCTGGCCAGCGCGAGTGGCACCAATTGGAGTTGCACGGGCACGACGACGTTGTCGTGCACGTTCAGCGGATCGATTGCGGCGGGCGGCAGTACCGTGCTGACGCTGAACGTCAATGTCGCCGCGAACGCGCAGTCGGCGAACAACAGCGCGACGGCCAACGGCGGTGGCGACGGCGGCTGTCCGGCGGCATCGCGCTGCACGGGCGCAGTCACCGTGCCCGTGAACGCGACGGCCGATATCGCGGTGAGCAAGAGTGTCGACGTGGCAACGCCGAACGTTGGCGACAACATCGTCTTTACCGTCACGGCCCTCAACCAAGGTCCGAACAACGCCACCGGCGTCGCGATCAGCGATGCGTTGCCGAGCGGTCTGCAATTCGTGTCGGCGTTGCCGTCGCAGGGTGCCTATGTGAGCGGCACGGGCTTGTGGACGGTCGGAGCATTGGCGAACGGTGCGCAGGCTACGCTGCAGATCACGGCCACCGTGCTGACGCCGGGCGGACTGACCAACACGGCGACGAAGACGGCCGGCGATCAGTTCGATCCGGTCAGCGGCAACAACGCCGGTTCGGCCATGTTGAATGCACAGCCATCGGCAGACCTGCAGGTGAGCAAACGCGTCGACAACGCGCTGCCGAACCTCGGTACCAATGTGACTTTCACGGTGACCGTGCACAACGCCGGCCCGAATGACGCGAGTGGCGTCGTCATCGACGACCTGCTGCCGCCGGGCCTCAACTACGTCTCCTCGATTGCCTCGCAAGGCAGCTACGACGAGGGCGCTGGCGTGTGGACGCTGGGCGCGCTCGTGAACGGCGCCGATGCGAGTTTGAGCGTGGTCGCGACAGTGACCTTGCCCGGCGATCTGACGAATACCGCGTCGGTTGCGGCATCGAATCAGCACGATCCGAACCCGGCCAACAACAGCGGCGGCGTCACGGTCAATGGTCAATCGTCCGACCTTCAGGTGATCAAGGGCGTCGACAACGCGAACCCGCTGCGTGGCGATTCGGTGACCTTCACGATCACAGCGACCAACAACGGACCGAGCGCGGCGACCGGCGTGGCAATCATCGATGCGCTGCCGGCGGGCTTGAGTTTCGTGTCGGCCAGCGCGTCACAAGGCTCGTATGTCGATACCACCGGCGTATGGACCGTCGGCAGTCTTGCCGCGACCGGAGCGGCAGCGACGGCGATGCTGACGATCGTCGCGACGGTCGACACCGATACGGGATTCACCAACACCGCGAGCGTCAGCGCGCTCGACCAGACCGACCCGAACCCGGCCAACAACACAGGCAGCGTCGTGGTGACGCCGATCGCCAGCGCCGACGTCGGCATCGTCAAGAGCGGCCCCGCAACGGCAACGGCCGGACAACAGGCGACGTATACCCTCGTGGTGACCAACCACGGGCCGTCGCCGGCGACGAGCGTGACGCTGGACGATCCAACGCCGGCCGGGTTTACTTTCGTTTCCGCCGCGGCGCCGTGCACGGGCGGCTTTCCCTGCAATCTCGGCGCGCTGGCGAATGGGAGCAGCGCGACGGTGACGGTGACGTTTGCGCTGCCGTCCAGCGCGACGGCGGCCATCACGAACACCGCGAGTGCCAGCAGCGCGACGCAGGACCCGGCGTCCGGCAACAACAGCAGCACGGTCGATACGCCGGTCGCGCGCAGCGCCGATATCCAGGTGCAGAAAACCGGCCCGGCCACGGTCGCGGCTGACGGCGCGATCAGTTACAGCGTGGTCGTCACCAATCTCGGTCCGAGCGATGCGAACGGTACGGTGTTCGACGATCCGCTGCCGGCAGGCATCGGCGCGATCAGCGCCAGCTGCGGCGCGGCCACGGCAGGCGCCGTGTGCGGCGCGGTCGACGTCGCCGGCAACGAGGTCAGCAGCACGATCGCGACGCTGCCAGCGAACGCCAGCGTGACGTTCACGATCACAGGCGCGGCACCGCCCGACGCGACGACGTTGTCCAATACGGCGAGCGCGACGGCGCCCGTGGGCGTGACCGATCCAACGTCGGCCAACAACAGCAGCACGGTCGCGACGAACGTGACCGCGGTGGCGAACCTGCAGGTCAGCAAGACGGGCCCTGTGACGGCGACAGCCGGCCAGGCCGTGACGTACACGCTGACGGTAACGAATGCCGGGCCAAGTGCAGCCACAAACGTTTCGCTGGCGGATCCGACGCCAGCGGGACTCACGTACGTTTCCGCGACCGCGCCCTGTGCTGGCGGTTTCCCGTGCAATCTCGGCAGCTTGGCGAGCGGTGCGAACGTCAGCGTGTCGGCGACGTACACCGTGCCGCCGAACGCGAGTGGAGCGATCACCAATACGGCGACCGCGACCAGTCCCACGCCGGACCCGACGCCAGGCGACAACAGCAGTTCGGTGACCACCGCCATCGGTGCGGTCGCTGATCTGGCGATCGTGAAAACCGCGCCAGCCAGTGTCATCGCGGGCGGCACGATCAGTTACAGCATTGTCGTCAGCAACGCCGGTCCCAGCGATGTCACCGCTGCCGCATTCGCGGACAATGTACCGGCCGGCATCAGCAGTATTGCCGCGAGTTGCGCGTCGGCGACCGGCGGCGCCGTCTGCGGCCCGGTCAATATTGCCGGCAACAGCGTCACCAGTACGATCACCAGCGTGCCTGCCGGCGGCAACGTCACGATCACGGTCAGCGGCATCGCTCCGGCCGATCCGGGCACGCTGGCGAATACGGCGACGATCGCGCCGCCGCTGGGCGTCACCGATCCGAATGCGGCCAACAACAGCTCGAGCGTCAGCACGAGCGTGACCGCGTCCGCCGACCTGTCGGTCGTCAAGAACGGGCCGGCGACCGTCGCTTCCGGCGGCTCGATCAACTACACGCTGCTGATCCACAACGCAGGTCCGAGCGCGGCCAACGGCGCCAGCTACAGCGATCCGGTGCCGGCGGCCATCAGCGCGATCAGCGCAAGCTGCAGTGCAGCCAGTGGCGCTGCCACGTGCGCCGCACCGAACGTTGCCGGCAATCTAGTCTCGGGCGCGGTGCCGACATTGCCGGCAGGCGGCTCCGTCACGATCACGATCAACGGCACCGCGCCGTTCGGCACGCAATCGCTCGACAACACCGCCATGCTGTCGCCGCCGTCCGGCGTCGTCGACCCCAACAACCGCAACAACAGGTCCAGCGTCAGCACCGCGATCGGTGCTGCGGCGGACATCGCCTTGACGAAGAGCGTGGACAACGGCGCGCCGAATGTCGGCGACACGGTCACGTTCACGATCACCGCGAACAATGCCGGACCGAACGATGCCAGCGGCGTCGCTGTGACCGACAGCCTGCCGTTCGGCCTCGCCTTCGTTTCGGCGTCGCCGTCGGCGGGCAGTTACGATCCATCCAGCGGCGTCTGGACGATCGGCGCGATCGCGAACGGCGACAGCGTCACGTTGACCCTCGTCGCCAGCGTCGAGCAGCCCGATGCGCTGACCAATACCGTTACGGTCAGTGCCTCCGATCAACCGGACCCGGACACCAGCAACAACAGCGCAGGCGCCTCCTTGAACGCGGGCGCAACCGCGGATGTTGCCGTCGCCAAGTCGGTCGACCATCCGACGCCGAACGTCGGTAGCACGATCACCTACACGATCACCGCGACGAACAGCGGGCCCAACGATGCGACTGGCGTCGAGATCGTCGACAACCTGCCGGCGGGCCTCACCCTGACGAGCGCAACGTCGTCGCAAGGCAGCTACGACAGCAGCAGCGGTGTGTGGATCGTCGGTGCGATCGCGAACGGCGCGCGCGCAACCCTGGCGATCAGCGCGACCGTCGATGCAGCGGGCGCCATCGTCAACACGGCGACGATCACGCACGAGGATCAGTTCGATCCCAGCGCGGCGAACAACCAGGCCGGCACCACGATCAACGGCCAACAGGCCGATCTCGCGATGGCCAAGTCGGTCGACGACACCAGCCCGAACGTCGGCGACGACATCACGTTCACCGTGTCGGTGCACAACAACGGTCCCTCGCAGGCGACCAGCGTATCGATCGAGGATTTGTTGCCGGCGGGCCTGAGCTTCGTCTCGGCGACGCCCTCGCAGGGCAACTACGACGAGGTGTCCGGAGTCTGGCTGGTCGGCACACTGGACGCGGCAGGCGCGGGATCGAGCGCGACCCTGAGCGTGCTGGCGAACGTGGCATCCGCGGGTGCGTTGACCAACACCGCCAGCGTCGCCACGTCCGATCAGACCGATCCGAACGGCGCCAACAACAGCGCGAGCGTCTCTCTCAACGGACATCCACTGGCCGATCTTGGCGTGGTCAAGACCGGCCCGGCAACGATCACGCCGGGTGATACGCTGGTCTACACGATCGTGGTCTCCAACGCGGGTCCGAGCGACGCGACGAACGTCGTCGTCAGCGATCCGACACCAACCGGGCTCGTCTTCGTCAGCAACAGCGGTGCGTGCGCGACGGCGTATCCGTGCGCGATCGCGTCGATCGCGAACGGCGCCAGCGCGACGATCAGCTCGACCTACACGGTGCCGGCGAACTACGACGGCGCCAATCCGATCGTCAATACGGCAAGTGTCAGCAGCGATGTGCCCGATCCGAATCCCGTCGGCAATCAGGGTTCGACCAACACCAACGTCGGTCCCGGCAATGCCGATCTGTCGATCGTGAAGAGCGGCCCGGCCACGGTCGTATCCGGTGGTGCGATCAGTTACACGTTGACGATCGGCAACGACGGCCCAAGCCCGGCCAACGGTGCGAATTATGTCGACGAGGTGCCAGCCTCGATCACCGCCATCAGTGCGAGTTGTGGCAGCGAAGCTGGCGGCGCGGCCTGCGCCACGCAACCGAATGTCGTCGGCAATAGCGTCAGCGGCAATGTCGGTTCGCTGCCGAGTGGCGGCAGCGTGATCGTGACGATCACCGGCACCGCTGCGGCAGGTCCCGACAGCCTCAGCAATACCGCGACGATCGCGGCACCAGCCGGGGTCACCGATCCCGACAACGGCAACAACAGCTCGACCGTGAACAGCAGCGTCGGCGCGACCAGTGCCGATCTCGTGCTGGTCAAGCAGGGTCCGGCGAGCGTGACGGCCGGCAGCCAGGCGACGTATACGTTGCAGGTCACCAACAACGGTCCAGATACGGCCGTCGCGGTCGTGCTCGACGATCCGACACCGACTGGTCTCACGTTCGTCTCCGCGTCGACGCCTTGCGCGAGTGGCTTCCCGTGTGCACTGGGTGATCTGGCCAACAGCGCCAGCACGATCGTCTCCGTCACTTTCGCGATACCCGCGGATGCGAGTGGATCGATCGTCAACACGGCCACGTTGACGAGTCCGACCTCCGATCCCGACGTCGGCAGCAACAGCAGCACAGTCACGACGCCGATCAACGCCGCGCCAACCTCGGCCGATCTGTCGATCATCAAGACCGGTCCGGCCAGCGTCGCGCCCGGCACGAATCTGACTTACACCCTGCAGGTTGCCAACAACGGACCCGACGCAGCGATCAATGTCGTGCTCGACGACCCCACACCGCTCGGAGTCGTCTTCGTCAGTGCGAGCGCGCCGTGCGCCGCCGGCTTTCCATGCAACCTCGGGTCGCTCGCGAACGGAGAAAATACGCTCGTCACCGTGACGTTCACCGTATCGGCCGGCGCGAGCGGCACGCTCGCCAACAGCGCAACGGTCGGCAGCGACACGCCGGATCCGGACAGCGGCAACAACGGCACGACGCTGACGATTCCGATTGTTCCGAAATCATCGTCGGCCGATCTCACGATCAGCAAGAGCGGTCCAGCCAGCGTGCTGGCCGGTGGCGCCGTCGTCTACACGATCGTGGTCGGAAACAACGGACCCGATACGGCGACGAACGTGATCGTCACCGATACGACGCCGCCAGGGCTTCTGTTCGTCGGCAATAGCGGAGCTTGCACGGGAGCGTATCCGTGCTCGCTCGGCACGCTTGCGAACGGCGCGAGTGCGACGATCAGCAGCACGTACTCGGTGCCGCTCGGTTACGCAGGTCCGACCCCACTGGTGAACACGGCGGGTGTCGGCAGCGACACGCCGGATCCGAACGGCGACAACAATGTCGGCGTGGCGAACACGACCGTCACGCAGCCGGCGCAGTCGGCCGATTTGTCGGTCGTCAAGACGGGCCCAGCCAGCGCGGCGCCGGGGACAAATCTGACCTATACCCTGCAGGTTGCCAACAGCGGGCCGGATACGGCGACGAACGTCGTGCTGAACGATCCGACGCCGGCTGGACTGGTCTTCGTCGGCAACAGCGGTGCCTGCGCGACGGCTTATCCGTGCGCGCTCGGCACGCTCGCCAATGGCGCGAGCGCGACGATCACCAGCACGTACGCGGTGCCGGCCGGCTATATGGGAGCGAATCCGCTGGTGAACACCGCCGGCGTTAGCAGCGATACGCCGGATCCGAACGGCAACGACAACGTCGGCAGCGCAACGACAACCGTCGTGCCGGTCGCAGCGTCGGCCGATCTGTCGATCCTGAAGAGCGGTCCGGCCATGGCCATGGCGGGCGACACCGTCACCTACACGCTGGTCGTGACGAACAATGGACCGGATGCGGTCAGCGACGCCGTCGTCGACGATCCGACGCCGCTTGGACTGGACTTGGTCTCCGCCAGTGCACCGTGTTCGGGCGGGTTCCCGTGCATCGTCGCTTTGTCGAATGGAGACCAGGTGACGATCGCCACGACGTATCGGATAGGCGCCGACCGCAGCGGCGATATCGTGAACGTCGCCTCGGTCGCCTCACCGAGCGTCAGAGATCCGACGCCGAACAACAACTCCGGCACCGCCACTACGCTTGTCAGCGGCGGCGGCTCGGTGTCGAGCGTGGCGGTGCCGATCGATTCGCGCTGGATGCTCGCGCTGGCGGCACTGCTGATGATGTTGGCGGGCGCCTTGGGCGTGCGGATTCGCGGCCAATGACTTGCATTACGCCCCGGCGTCGCTGGGGCGTGAAGGCATGGATTCGCGGCAGTCGAGCGGGGGCGCCTTACTCGACGAAATCGTGACGTCGCTTCTGTCTGCCCATGTGATCATCCTGCGCATGCGCCACGTTGCGAAGACACCCATGTCTACCAGGGACCACGAAGGCTCGGACACAGCGCTTGATCTGCGCGCCGTCGACCTGCCCGGCGCGCGCCTTCGGTACGCCGAACGCGCCTACCCGATCGTGCGCGCAGACGCGTTGTTTTCGTCGCTTCGCGCGGAAATTCGCTGGCGGCAGCATCGTCTACATCTGTTCGGTCGCGAAGTGAATGCGCCGCGGTTGTCCTGCTGGATCGGCGACGCCGATGCGGTCTACACGTACTCGCGCACGCGCTTCGAACCGTTGCCGTGGACGCCGACGACCACATGGCTGCGCGACGATCTCGCCGCGCGCCTGGGCATCCGCTTCAACAGCGTGCTCGCCAACCTCTATCGCGACGGGCGCGATTCGATGGGGTGGCATAGTGATGATGAGCCTGAACTCGGCGCTGCGCCGGTGATCGCGTCGCTGAGCTTCGGAGCGGCGCGTGCGTTTCGCGTGCGTGATCGGGCTACGCGCCAGCCGGTACTTTCGATGGATCTCGCTCACGGCAGCGTGTTGGTGATGGATGGCGATACCCAGGCTCGATATCAGCATGCATTGCCGAAGCGAGCGGGCATATCCGAGGCGCGCATCAACATGACTTTCAGACAGATCGAATCGCCATCCTGAGCGGAAGGACGTTACGAGCATTGCTACGATGTGTCCGCCAAAAAAAAACCAGCCCAGGATCGTCCATGCAAATCGAGTTCACACTCAGCGCCGCGGACGTCAGGGAATATTGGAAACACGTTTATGCGAGGTTGCAGAAGAAATCGAAGTTGGGCAGCTTGCCCGCTTGGCTGGGCGTCTGCGCGTGGGCGGCGCTGCTCCTCGGCGTCGCCGGCTTCTACCATTTTTTGAGTCACTATTCGGGTGCGGAGCGCGAAAACCTTCTTTTGACTGCGGCCCTCGTCACGTTCAGTGCTGCCACTTCGATCGGCAGTCGCGTTCTCCATCGAAGATGGGTTGCGCAGGTCTGGCTGGCGCCGGACGCTGCATTGCTTCAGCGCCGGCGCATCGAACTCGCCGAGGACGGGATTCAAGTTTCGACACCGGAAACGCAAGAGCGGTACCAGTGGGGTGCGATCAAGGGCGTCAGTTCGAGTTCGAACTTGTTCTGCCTTCATCTGGACAGCCACACGGCGCTGCTGATACCAAAGAGGGCGTTTGCAACGGAAGCGGAATCAGCGCACGCCTTTCGACTCATCGAGCAGTGGAGACGGCCAGGCGCGCAAATCGAATCGTGACGCGCGTTGCAGGACGCGGCATAAATACGGTGCACGGATCCGAGCACGCCGCCACACATCGCTCGCTCAAACCAGAAACACGGTCGCCAGCCCCAAAAAGATGAAGAACCCGCCGCTGTCCGTCAGCGCCGTGATCATCACGCTGGCGCCCATCGCGGGGTCGCGGCCGAAGCGCAGCAGGGTCATCGGGATCAGCACGCCCATCAGCGCGGCGAGCAGCAGGTTCAGCGTCATCGCCGCGGTCATCACGAGGCCGAGCGCGAGGTTGCGGTAGAGCAGCCAGGCGACACAGCCGATCACACCGCCCCAGACCAGGCCGTTGGCGAGCGCGACGCCGAGTTCCTTGCGCAGCAGTCGCCTCGCGCTGTCCGGATGGATCTGGTCGAGCGCGAGAGCGCGTACGATCATCGTAATGGTCTGGTTGCCGGAGTTGCCGCCGATGCCGGCGACGATCGGCATCAGGGTCGCCAGCGCGACGAGCTTCTGGATCGATTGTTCGAACACGCCGATCACGCGCGAGGCGATGAACGCGGTGACGAGGTTGATCGCAAGCCAGGCCCAGCGGTTGCGCAGCGATTTCCACACCGAGGCAAAGATGTCCTCGTCCTCGCGCAGACCGAAGCGCTCGCGTACCTCGGCATCGCTTTCCTCGCGGATCACGTCGACCATCGCGTCGATGGTCAGGCGCCCGATCAGACGGCCCTGCGCGTCGACGACCGGTGCGGTGACGAGGTCGTAGCGCTCGAATGCCTGCGCGGTTTCGGCAACGTCGTCTTCCGGATGAAACGTGTTCGCGTCCGCAGCCATCACCACGCTGACGCGCTTGGCCGGGTCGTTGACCAGCAGCCAGCGCACTGGCAGCACACCGGTGAGCACGGTGTCGTGGTTGACCACGAACAGCTTGTCGGTGTGGTCGGGCAGTTCCTTCAGGCGACGCAGGTAGCGCAGCACGGTTTCCAGGCTGACGTCCTCGCGGATCGTCACCATGTCGAAGTCCATGATCGCGCCGACCTGGTCGTCTTCCCACGACATCGCCGATTGCACGCGCCCGCGCTGCTCGGCGTTGAGACGATGCATCAGTTCCTGCAGCACATCCTCGGGCAGGTCTTCGGCAAGGTCGGCGATTTCCTCCGCATCGAGTTGCTCGGCGGCGGCGAGCAGCTCGGGCTTGTCCATGTCGGCAAGCAGGGACTCGCGTACCGCGTCGGAGACTTCGAGCAGAATCTCGCCGTCGCGGTCCGCCTTGACCAGATTCCAGACTTCGAGGCGTTCCTGCCGCGGCAATGCCTCGAGGATGTAGGCGATGTCGGCCGGATGCAGGCCGTCGATCTCGCGCTGCAGCTCAGCCAGATGCTGCCGATGCACGAGGTTGCCGACCAGATCGTGATGCGCGCCGTGCTGTCGATGCGCCAGATCCTCGACCAGCCGCTGCCGCCGCAGCAGCTCGTGCACGCGCGCGAGCTGGCTCTGCAGTTGGCTATGCGGGTTGCGGGTCTGGACTTCGCTCATGGATGCAAAACGTTCCCACGCCGTGGGTGGATGCTGCGGGAGCCTGCGAAGGGGGCGTCCGAGCGCCGGCATTGTCGCCGCGATTGAATCTCGGTGGAACTAGTGTCCTGTCTCACAAGTACCATCAAATAATTCCGGCGTCTTTCGCCGCGATACCGCGTTGCTCGTCGTCACCATAGCCCCGCTATGGCTCCTCCTCGCGCCTTGTCTCGCGCCGAAATCCATCCGGAATTTCTTCGCGCTACTTGTGGGACAGGACACTAGCGGCTACCTGCCGGCTTCGCGCGCGCGCGGCTGCCTTCGCTCAACGTCCACTCGACCAGTTGCGGAATCACCGCGTTCAATGACGTCTCGAACGCGGCGAATGCGCTTGCCGCGTCCTTGCCGGCGGCGGTCGTATCCTGCGCGAACGCCTGGGTCGCGAGCACACGGCTGCTGGTGAAGTCGAGCAGGCGCGCCTGGAAGCGCACCGTCGCATGCGGCACGCCATCGCGGATGTCGAGCTGGAAGTCGCGCAGCTCCAGTGCCAGCGAATAGTCCGCGCGCAAGCCGGAAATCCCGTTGCCGACGCCGACGATGCGGCCGGACTGCTCGAAGCCCTCGACGATCAGGCTGCGCAGCAGCGCCGGTGCAGGATCGCGCCAGCGCGCGCCGGGAAACATCTCGAGCACGCCCGGTGTCGGCGAAGCCAGCAGGCGTGACGTATCGAGGGTGTCGCTCGCGCTGGGTGTTTCGACCACCAGTTGCCAGTCGACGCGTGGCCCGCCCGATGTCGGCGCCGGCGGGGTGTAGTGCGGCGAATAGATCGTGAACGGCGTGCGCTGTATGTTGAACAGGGATGAGCAGCCACTCAGCAGCAGCGGCAACACGATCAGCAGGCGGCGGGCGTGATTCATTGGGGATGGAACTCCTTGGGCTGATCGCGGCCGAGCAACAGACTGTCGGACGTGCCGAGCTTGTCGCTGAGCTGTTTCAGCGAGCGCAATGTTTCGCGCAATTCGAGTACGGTCGGGCCGATCTGGCGCAGATCCTGGCTGGTGAAGCGATCGATCGCGCCGCGGTTCTCGTCGACCAGCGCACCCGTCGAGCCGGCGACCTTCTCGACCGACTCGAGCGCTTTCTGTGTGGTCTGCAGCACACCACGCAGGTCGTCCCGGACCAGCGCATTGGTCGTATTCGCCATCGTGTTGAGCGTGGCTAGCGTGTGTTTCAGCTCGGCGGTCGCCTCGGCGAGCTGCTTCAGCGTGGTGCCGAGGTCACCGCGCTGATCGGAGAGCGACCCGCTGAGCTGGTCGACATGTTCCAGCGTCGATGCGATGCGCTTGACGTTTTCGTCGGAGAGGATCTGATTCATTCGCAGCAGCATGTCGTTGGCGGTGACCACGATATCGGAGCCGGAAGCGAGCAGCTTCGACAGCGCCGATTCCTCCGACGGGATGATCGGGATCGGATGCTCGGCGGTCGGCACCAGCGCCGGGCTGCCCGGCGCACCC
>JBDTYM010000051.1:0-29595 GCA_040005635.1 Dokdonella sp.
CGGCCTCGCCATCGCGCACAGCCTGCACCATATCCACGGCGCCTACATCGTCGCGAATTCCGACCTTGCCGGATTCAGCCGGCAAGGCCAGCAGGAGCTCGCGGCAATCATCCGCTCGCATCGGCGCAAGCCCGACCGTGACGTGATCGATGCATTGCCCGAACGTCTGCGTCGGCCGACGCGCCGCCTGACCGCCCTGCTCCGCCTCGCCGCGCTGCTGCAACGCGCGCGGACCACCGATGCGCTGCCGCCGCTGGAGCTGATCGCCGACGACAAGTCGCTGCGCCTGGAGCTGCCGAGCGATTGGCTCGATCAGCACCCGTTGACGCGTGCCGATCTCGAGCAGGAGCGCGATTACTTCAAGATCCTCGATCTGAAGCTGCAGGTGCGCGCGCTCGACCAGATGGCCGCATAGGAATTCCGTTCGCGGCCGCGCCAGGAAACCCGCGCAAGGCATGACGCGGTGCGCCCCAGCGCCTATCATTCGCAGTCCGATGTCACCCATCACGGAGAACTCCATGCTGAAACGCCTGCTGCTCGCGCTCGTCCTGCTCGCCCCTGCCTTCGCTTTCGCACAGACCACGCCGCCGGCGAAGCCCGCTGCGGCCAAGACCGCCGTCAAACCCGCGGTGAAAGCGCCGGCCAAGCCGGCCGACAAGGCCGCCGAAGCGCCCGCGAACTCGAACAAGGTGCTGCTGAAAACGAATCTCGGCGACATCACGCTCGAGCTGTATCCGGACAAGGCGCCGAAGTCGGTCGAGAACTTTCTCGGCTATGTGAAGGCCGGCTTTTACGACGGCACCGTGTTCCACCGCGTCATCGAAGGCTTCATGATCCAGGGCGGCGGCTTCACCAAGGATCTGCGGCAGAAGCCGACCAAGGCAGCGATCGCGATCGAGTCGAAGAACGGCCTCAGCAACCTGCGCGGCACGCTGGCGATGGCGCGCACGGGCGATCCGAACTCGGCCACCGCGCAGTTCTTCATCAACACCGTCGACAACCCGCGCCTGGACTACGTCAGCGACGCCAACCCCGGCTATGCGGTATTCGGCAAGGTCACCGCCGGCCTCGACGTCGTCGACAAGATCCGGCTGGTGCCGACGGGCGCGCAGGGCCCGTTCCGCAGCGACGTGCCGGTAACCCCGGTGGTGATCGAGAAGGTCACGCTGGCTCCGTAAGCCGGACAGACCCGCAATTCGCGTCGCCGCGGTGCGCGAAACAGCCCCCATCGACGTCATGCCCGTACAAGCGAGCATCCATCGCCGACGGGGTTCTGTTCGCCCCGCTTTTCTATAGGTCATGCGACGCTGCCACCGACGCCCGCCGTGACGACGCTCTTCATCTCCGACCTCCACCTCGACGCCAGCCGCCCGCACATCACGCGGCTGTTCGTCGACTTCGTGCGCAACGAAGCCACGCACGCGAAGGCGCTCTACATCCTTGGCGATCTGTTCGAAGCCTGGATCGGCGACGACGTCGAGGACGACACCGCCGGCCAAGTCGCCGAGGCACTTGCTGCGCTGCATGCGCACGGCGTGCCCTGCTTCTACATCCACGGCAACCGCGACTTCCTGCTCGGCGACGCCTACGCGCGCCGCGCCCGCATGACGCTGCTGCCGGATCCCAGCGTCATCGAGATCGAGGGCCAGCACGTGTTGCTGATGCATGGCGATACGCTGTGCACCGACGATGCGCCATACCAGGCGTTTCGTGCGCAGTCCCGTGCACCCGCTTGGCAGCGCACCTTCCTGGCGCGGCCCATCGAGGAACGCCAAGCGTTCGCAGCGCAAGCACGTGCTGAGAGCCAGCGCTATACGCGCTCGGTCGAGGATGCGATTACCGATGTCAATGATGCGGCGGTGCGACTGGCGTTCGATACGCACGCGACGCGGCGCCTGATTCACGGCCACACGCATCGGCCGGCGCTGCATCGTGTCGATCTCGATGGTTCGGCGGCGCAGCGCGTCGTGCTTGGCGACTGGTACGAGCAAGGCAGCGTGCTGCGCGTGGATACGGATGTGCGAGAGCTGTCGGTGATCGGCCTCGGCTAACCCGCTTCGGCGATGCGCAGATCACTGCAGAAGTCGCTCGGCAAGTTCCGGCTCAGTCTTCGCCAACGCAGCACGTCCTTCCGACGCTCGCTTGCGCCAGCCGGGCCCGCGAGAAACCGCGTCCGCCCAAGCATCCTGTATTGCAGTCGGATCGGTCGCTCCAAAGAACTCGAGCAGGGAGGCGGCCTGTGCCAGATCTTTCGCAACCTTCGTCCTGAAGCGCAGCGTGCGCTCTCCCGCGACAAGAAGTTTGTGCACGGCGTAACGCTGCGGCGCCGGCAAGCTGACCACGACGCATCGTCCAGTCGGATCGAATAGCGTGGCCTGCTGGATGTCTTCCAACAGGAACTCCATGAATCTCAGGGGCTGCAAGGCAACATCGAGATTCTCGATATGAATCGGATCATCGCTGTCCGTCGTCCGCGACGTGAGGAAGTCGATCTGAAACTCCGGCTCGTCACGATGCCGGTACGAAGCGCCAGCCTGACCGCGATATTGAATCAGCGGCAAAAAGCCCTCTTCCATCGTAGTCAGTGCCGAGTGAGGCCTCGCCTCCACCGTAGCCGGTAATGCGATTGAGATGTTGTGCCCCGCATGAGCGAAATCCACATCTGCCGTCTGATCGGAATCGTTCCAGCGGACGCCCAACTGGTTCGCATACGACAGGAACGCATGCGTACCGATCAGCACGCCACCGGCTCGAAAAAAACCGAATTCGTTGAGCCTGAGAATCACCGAAAGATGTTTGCGCTGGGTCGGCGTACAACCCAGCATCAACGTGGACTTCGCCAACGGCTTGAGACGTTCGAGAGGAGCGGACTCCCTGGCTCTGCCAATGAGCGCGCGCACCTCTTCGTTGTCGGGACCTACATAAATCTGGCGAATCCGCTGATTGCTCTCGCGGAACGCGAAATACCATTGCCTGGAGCCTTTGACCTGCTTGGACGAAAAGCTGCCATGCAAATGAGAAACCCCCCTCGCGAATTCGACGGCCAGCGCCGCCGACTGCAACTGCGCGTACGCTGTCGCGGCTGAGACGGGGAGCTCGGTGAAACGCTTCGGCATGGGAGAGTTATACAACAAATAAAATTATGTTGTATAGCTAGTACTTGTCGCCTGGCTATCCCCGCTGTTCATCTCCGACCTGCACCTCGACGCCAGCCGCCCGCGCATCACGCGGCTGTTCGTCGACTTCGTGCGCAACGAAGCCACGCACGCGAAGGCGCTCTACATCCTTGGCGATCTGTTCGAAGCCTGGATCGGCGACGACGTCGAGGACGACACCGCCGGCCAAGTCGCCGAGGCACTTGCTGCGCTGCATGCGCACGGCGTGCCCTGCTTCTACATCCACGGCAACCGCGACTTCCTGCTCGGCGACGCCTACGCGCGCCGCGCCCGCATGACGCTGCTGCCGGATCCCAGCGTCATCGAGATCGAGTGACTTAACGGGCTACGACTTAACGGGCTACGACCCCGTTACGTTCGTTACGTTCCCCGTTACGGTCCAAAGAACTCGAACAGGGAAGCGGGCTGCGCCAGATCTGGCGCAACCGCGTCGGCATCAATACGTCATGTGAGCTAGACATCATCCTTCGAAACAAGAGAATATTGCATACTAATTTCGACTCTTCAGAAACGGAGTGACGAACCATGAACAGGCTTTACGCTCTGGTTGCACTGTTATTGGGCGCGACTCCGATTGCGCATGCACAGGACGGCGGTAGCTGCGCAGGGGCGATCCCGCTCAGTGGAAGTACCGTGAACGTCGACACGTCGACCGCTACAGGTTGGATCAACAACTATGGGCCGCTGGTCAGCCCTTCGAACGACGTCGTTTACACGTTTACAACCACGCCAGTTGGTTTTTCGGGATCGATCACCGCTACCGCATCCAACTATGCGTTTGCGGTGTATGTTCTCAGCAGTTGCACGGCCGGCGCCGGCCCGACACCTATCGGCGCGACCAGTACGCTCAATTCGCCGATCGAATTCGCTCCGATCGTTCAGCCCAGCACGCAGTATTGGGTTGCCGTCACTGGTACTGCGGCCGGCGGCGCCGGGGCAAACGGCACCGTGACTTTGAACATCTTCGCCACGCCGGTGACCCTGCAGAGCTTCCAGATCGATTGACCAGCCACCTTGCAGGATGCGCAGGAAGCTGGAGGAAGTCGGGCGAAATAAGCCGACTAATCGATGACCCACTTCTTCGCGTGGTGGGTCTTGCCGCCGGAAAGTCCGCGTCGAGTTGGCCGAGCACGAAGGCGATTCGCTTGTCGTGGACGGAAGCGGCTCGGCTACTTTGCGCGAGCCGCCAAGAGATTGCGAAACAGACTCCCCCACGCATCCCAGAGTTTCCGTCCACGCGAGTGGATTTCGTCTGCACGCGGTAGATCGCGAGATGCCAGGCAGAAGAGGGGTCGTCCGCAGTCGGTACTCGCTTCCTCACCGACTGGACGCAAGCTGCGTCTCGCATTCTTCGACTTGTAGGATCAGCGCGGCGCAGTGGAGCAAGAACAATGGCCGCGCTGTGATCCTGTGCATCACTTCGCGATGGTTTGCTGCGGAGTCGACAGCGGGCGGCGATCACCGGAAGAATAAATCACGGTGATGTAGTACCAGTACGCGCGCCCTTTCACCGCACTCGTATCGCGCCAGCGATAGGCGACCGGCCCCCTGCCATTGTCCAGCTTCGGAATGAGGTGCGGTTCCATCAGTTCGAACGGCCCGTCGGCCGATTCGCCGCGCAGAATCTGGTAACCGTGCACGGACTGCTGCTGTTCGATTGTCCATTTGAGGAGCGGGCCCTCTCCGGGTGGATCGGGCTGCACTTTCAGCGGCGGCATCGCCGTGACGCCGTCGTCGGCGGTGGATACCGGCATCGGAATCTTTTGGAGCGTCGGAGGAACAGTGGCTTCTCCCGGTTTTGGGCGCTCACCGAGCACTCCCCAGATGGCCACCATGAGGTGTTTTTTTCGATCCGACAGCGCAACGTCGAGATGGCTCTTGAACATGCCTGCAGGTTGCGACTCGGACACGCGAATCAACAAATTGCGACAGCCTGCACGTGCCGGCTCGCACGGAGCGTTGTCGTAGGTCCCAGCGAAATCGGATGAGCTCACGGAACCAATCGAGAAGTCTCGACCGTCGCGGTCGATCAGCGGAACGGTCAGTACATTCCTCGGTTGCCACGCTATCTCGCCGAGCCAGAATGGATTGGTGGTCGGCGCAATGTCACCGGTCATGCTGCCTGCCACGTGTACCCAGGCTTGCTTTTGCTTTGGATGATCTAAAGCGACTTTGATCATTTCGTCGAACGAACCCCACGGCGCATCGAGTCCCATTTCGACCGTCAGCGATTTTCCGTCGGGGCCGATCTGGGCATGGAATATCGGCGCAGCCGAAAGGATCTGCGTCACGCGCGTTTTTGGATCGAGACTACTCGTCAACGCGATGGTCCGGACATACGGGAGCTTCGCGGGATCGATTGAACCGAAATCGATCTCCGGATGGCCGGCATCGAGCACCGAGCTGACGAAGCCGATCGCGCGCACGAAATGCGGCCCAATGCGGGCATTATCGATTCGATACGTCCAGGTAATGGCACCGGCGATGTTGTCCGTCAGGACGTGCAGCGACAGCTCCGCATGCGCCCCCGGGGCGAGCGTGAGTTTGCTGGGTTCGACGGTATTCCCGGGCTGCACCGCGACAATCGACAGCTTCAGTGGTGCCGCGCTCATGTTCTCGATCGATGCCGTGCAACCAGCTTGCGTGAACTGGTAGACATCGCCGTAACTGCAGTCCTTGACGACGAGCACATCGTCGGCGGCCAATGCGATCAGCGGCGCTGCAGCAAGCAGCGAAAGCATTGACATCAATAAAGTAGCGGCAAGGCGGCTCAACGACATCCGTTCTTTCCTGTAGGGCTTCGGTGGCGGTGGTTGCGAAACGATACGCGTGGCCGACGACGTTGCAGGCCGCTTGGAAGTGCGCAGCACACATTCAAACGTGAAACGCATACAAAAAAAGAGCCCGGCGTTCGCCGGGCTCTCGTTCATCCAATAAATCGGATGATCAGTCGATCTGGAAACCCTGCAGCGTGACCGGCAGCGTCGGATCGACGCTCAACGTCACCGTGCCGTTCGCACCAGCGCCACCCGCGGCAGTACCCGTGACGGCCACCCAGTACTGGGTGTTAGCTGCGGTGATGCCGGACAGGGCAATCGCCGTGTTCAGCGTACTGGTCGCACCAATCGGGGTCGGACCTGCACCAGGCGTGCAGCTGCCGAGCACGTAGATCGCGAACGCGTAGCTCGACGCCGTCGGCGTAATCGAACCCGTCGCAGCAGCAGCGCCGGTCGTGAACGTGTAGACGATGTCGTTCGACGGGCTGACCAGCGGGCCGTAGTTGTTGATCCAGCCCGTACCGGTGCTGGTGTCAACGTTCACGATGGTGCCGGGAGCCGGCGCCGAAAGCGGGATCGCACCGCCACAGCTGCCACCATCTTGCGCATACGCAGACGACGCAGCGAACAGCGACAGCGCGATCAGAGCAGAAAGCTTCTTCATATTAGTCACTCCGTTAAATTGAAAAATTCGGTGTCGCTTAGAAGCCAATGAAAGTCGTACGACGCGAATCGAACTGGTCGAAACCAACCGCCTTGCCGTTGGAGCTGGTGATATAACCCGGGGTCGGGCCGGCCAGACCCAGGAACGCCGTATCGATTGCGGTGGCGCCGCCCACATTGGTCACTGTGGCGTTCGGACCCGTCGGATTGTTGTTGTTCACCCAGATGCCGAACGTCGGGCTCGCAATCTGGATTTCGACATGGTTCTCACCAGCCGTCAGCGGGAACGAACCGATGTCCGAACCGCCGGCAGCGTTGGTGTCCGGAACCACGTAGCTGACCAGGTGGCCACCCGCGCCGTCACCGACGATCGACAGCGAGATCTGCGGGCCGCCGCTCGAGTTGGCATTGAAGATGTAAGCCGCGTCGATCGCGCCGAGCGTGGTCAGGGTGTCGGCATTGATGATGAACGAAGCGCGGTAGCTCGGCTCGGCAGTCGGCGAATCGTCTTCGACCGTGGCAAAAGCGGAGGCATCGCCCGTCAGCGCGGAATCAAGGCGGCACTCGGTGGTGGCATAACCCGGAGTTGCGATCACTGCTGTGCCGCCGAGCGCATTCACCGCACTCCACGCACCACCGTGCGCCGTATCCGGACCGGCCGGGCAAGCCGCCATGGCGCTTCCCGCAAAACCGCACAGACCAACGAGAGCGAGCGAAAGAACATTCATCTTCGTGTTCATGGAAATCTCCCTAAGAGTGTCTCGGGCAGGGTGCAGTCCCCATCCCCGTTTGGTTGTGATTACTGGTTAACCAAGCCCGACCCGCGCGGACGATAGTAAAGTCTTAACACTATGTCAACTTTGGTCAGGCGTGGGCCTGGCTAACCTTGCCAGTTTCGAGATCGGGGTCCCCAACTGCATGTGGTCCTTTCCCGGCTGTCGGCTCAGCGCCTCCAGCCCACGAAGCTGTATGACGCATGAGCGCGCAGGAACCGGACACGGGTTCGAAAAATAGTTCCCTGCCCTATGCAGGCCAACCAACCCCTGCCGAACGCCGGCCGCGAGTCTGCCTAACTGCCGGTGCTTGCCGCAAGACATTCCGAAGATATTGCGGCTCATACCTTACTTGTGTGAGACCGTTGCGTTGAAAGGGTCGCTTTGCCGTTGACCGCGCCGCAGCCGACCCGGAGAATCGCGCCTCCTTTCGCGTACCCCCGCCGTGGCCGACACTTCCCTTCCCCTCCGCGCCGCCGATTGCCTGGCGGTGATTCCCGCCCGTGACGAAGCCGCAACAGTCGGCTCGGTCGTGGCTGGCGTGCGTGCCGCCCTTGGCTGCAAGGTGCTGGTCGTCGACGACGCGAGCATGGATGCAACCGGCGCGCAGGCGCGCGCGGCTGGCGCTACGGCACTCACGCTGCCGTTGGGACTGGGCGCCTGGGGCGCGACGCAAGCCGGTATTCGCTACGCGCGACGCAATGGGTTCGCCGGCGTGATCACGCTGGACGCCGACGGCCAGCATCTGCCGGAATCGCTGCCGACGCTGTTCGAGGCGCAGGGGCAAACCGGCGCCCACCTGGTCATCGGCACCTGCGTCGGCCGCCTGAGCCGGGCCAAACGCATCGCCTGGCGCTATCTGCGCGTGCTGACGGGTCTGCGCCTGACGGATTTCACCTCCGGTCTGCGCCTGTATGACCGCCGCGCCATGGAAATCCTGGCCGGCCCCGAGGCCAGCCTGCTCGACTATCAGGATGTCGGAGTACTGATGTTGCTGGCAAAACACGGACTTGCGATCGAAGAAACGCCGGTGCCGATGCTGCCGCGCCGTCAGGGACACTCGCGCGTGTTCGCCTCGTGGTGGGTGGTCGCTCGCTATCTGATGCATACGACCGTGCTTTGCCTGGCCCAGCTCGATGCCGGGCGGCGCCACGGACACGCATCGACAGGTGACGCGGCATGATGCTGACCGGCCAGATCACCTCGGCGATCCTCGGTATCGCGCTGACCGCCGCGATCCTCTTCCTGGTTCGCCGCGATCATTTGCACGGCCCGTATGCGATGTGGTGGTTCGCCGTCGCTGCGGCCACCTTTGCGCTCGGCGTGTTTCCCAATCTGGTCGTCTGGCTCGGCCGCCTCACCGGCATCGTCTATGCGCCGGTGCTACCGATCATCGTTGGCGTGTCGCTGATCCTGATCCGCATGCTCAAGCTCGATATCGACCGCTCCAAGCAGGAACGTCAGATCCGTCGCCTCACCCAGAAACTGGCGATACTCGAACAGGAGCTGGATCGTCTCGGCGGCCGCCCCGAACGCGATCCGCGTTCCGATCCCGACGAAGCCTGAACGGGTCAGGTCGCGCATGCGCGTCCTTCATCTCGGCAAGTACTACGCGCCTCAGCGCGGCGGCATCGAGCGCTACACGCAGGATCTTGCCGAATGGCTCGTCGCACAGGGCGATGCGGTCGGCGTGCTGGTGCACCAGCCACCGGGGCAATGGCGTCGCTCGCAGGAATCGATCCATGGCGTCGAACTGCGCCGCGCCGGCTGTGTGGCGGAGCTGGTCTATGCCCCTATCAGTCCCGCCTTTCCGTTCGAGCTCACCCGCACGTTGAGCGAGCTCCGGCCGGACCTGCTGCATCTGCACCTGCCCAACCCGTCCTGCTTTGCGGCGCTGGCCAGTCCTGCCGCGCGGCGACTGCCGTGGGTCGTGCACTGGCATGCCGACGTGTCGCCGCAGTCGCACGATTGGCGGCTGCGCACGGCCTATCGTGCCTACCGACCGTTCGAGCAAGCCGTGTTGAGGCGGGCGCAGACAATCATCGCGACCTCGCAGCCGTATCTCGATGCGAGCGTCGCGCTCGCGCCGTGGCGTGAGAAAGTCGCTGTAGTGCCGCTCGGCACGACCGCCAGCGCTCAAGGTCAACCTGCGCTTCACCTGTGGCCCCAGCGGACTGGACTGCGCCTCCTCGCGGTCGGTCGCCTGAGCCACTACAAGGGTTTCGACACGCTGATCGACGCGCTCGCGCAGTTGCCGGAGGCCCACTTGCTGCTGGTCGGCCGCGGCGAGCGCGAGCACGACCTGCACAGGCAGGCGCAAATGCGCGGCCTCACCGAGCGCATTACCTTTGCGGGCGAGTTGGACCATGCCACGCTTGCCGCGGCTTACACGGGCGCCGACGTCTTCGTGCTGCCATCCCTGGATCGCAGCGAAGCGTTCGGTCTCGTCCTGCTCGAGGCGATGCAGTCGGGGCTGCCCGTGGTCGCCAGCGCGATCACCGGCTCCGGCGTCGGCAGCGTGGTGCTCGACGATCGCACCGGCCTGCTGGTGCCGCCCGGCGACGCCGACGCGCTAGCGCTCGCACTCATCTGTCTGCGCGATGCGCGCCTGCGCGCGGATTTTGCAGCCGCAGGGCGAGCGCGCTGGCAAGACGAATTCACGCTGGCGAAATCGGCAGCAGCCGTCCGCGCGATCTACCAGGCGCTAGTGAACTGAACGTGCGTGAGGCCCCTGCCTCGCGCAGCAGCACGGCGGCGAACACGAATACGCACGGCACGATCTGCAGAATGAGGCGGTTCGCGCTGGTGAAATCATTCGCCCAGGCGGCCGCATCCGTGAAGTAGAACAGCACGAACAGGAATGCCAGCTGCAGCAGCACGAACAGGCACAGCATGCGCGCGACATGATCGCGCACCAGCGCACGCCAGCGCAGCGCAACCAGCAACGGCAACACGTACCAGAGCAGATGCCAGTTAGGCAGCGTGAACAGGCTCGCCAGCATCGCTCCGCCGACCGGATGCCAGGCCAGCTCGAACTTGCCGATCATCGGAATCGTCACGCTCTCCCACGCGACATGCACCCAGCCGAGTCCGAGCATCGGCAGCACGAATCCGCCGAACAACAGCCCGACGATGATCATGGCGGCAGCCGCCGCCGCGATGATCCGGCGCCAGTGCGACGGCAGCAGATCGAGAGCGAAGACGGCGGAGAACGCCAATAGCCAGATCGCACCTTCGAGCTTTATCGCCGGCAGGCACAGCGCGAATGCGACCGCGAGCAACCCGTGGCCGCGCTCGCGGAACAACATCCAGCGCGACCATGCGAGCGTAGCGAGTCCGAGTATGACCGCCACCCAAAGGTCGGCATAGCCGGCCAGCGCGACGTGTGCGTCGATCAACGGCAGCGAAACCAGCAGATAGACAAGCGTGATGGCAAGCCATGGGCGCAAACCGAAACCGCGCCAGTAACCATAGGCGGCCAGCGCGAACGCTGCCAGCGCACCGCACCAGGCAAGTCCGACCAACGGCTCGTTCCAGCCGCCCGCACCGCTGGCGAACCAGACCTGCAGCCAAGCCAGGAGCTCGGGATAGTTCCAGGTCGCCACGCTGCGTGTCGGCGCGACCGGGTTGGCCAGCCATTTCGTCATCGAGACATAGGGCTCGAAGTGACCCAACAGCATCCACGTCTTCGGCTTGACCGCCCACGCCGACCACGCATCCCAAGGAAACAAGGGACGCAGGGCAGCTTCTTCGGCCAGCAACAGCAAGCGCACCAGGATCAGCACGAGCAGCAGCCACCACAGAACACGCGACCAGACGCCGCGGTCAGGTGAGGCGTTGCCGGGCGATGCCCGCGCGCTGAGACTGCGCGCGATGCCGGCGGCCCACCCGAGTACGCCGAGCGCAACCAGCCAGGGCCATGTCAGTGCCAGTGCATGCGTGGTGTCCGCGCGCCCCAGCCACGACAGCGCGAACGCCGCGACGAACAGGCCACCCACCCAGCCCATGCCGAGCGACGCGGCAATCTCGCCGCCACGGCGCTGACGCGCGCTCGCCAGCCAGCAGAAGCCACCACCGACAAACGCAGGCAGCAACCAGGCCAGCAGATAGTCAATGCGCATGATGAAACCGGAACACGACCACACGGCTACCCTCGAAGCCGCTCACGTGCAGCGAAGCGGCGGATGTTACGCGCTGGCTGGACGCGAGCAGCTTGCGCAAATCGGGATTGCTGCGCCAAGCATCGTTGTCATAGAAAACGAGCAGGCAATTTTCCGGCAGTGCAGCGCCGAGCATGCGTGCGAGCGGATAGCCGGCGACGTTCAGCGGTATCAGATGCCAGACCAGGCGCAGCCATTCGTAGCCACTGCCGGCGTCGACGAGGATGCGGGTATTCGCCGGCTCGTCGTGCAGGATCTGCCTGACTTCATCGGCCGCCTGAAGAATGTCGCTGTCGCCGACGATGCGCGCACGCTGCGGCCATTCGAGACCCGCATACAACGTTCGTGTCGCCAGCAGGCGCTGCACGAGGCCGGCCTGCCAGCGCAAGTCCAGCGCGATCCAGGCCAGCGCCGCGAAGACGAGCGCAGTGGTCAGCAGTCGCTGGCCGCGCAAGCCGAGCAACATGGCTGCCCAGACGATCGCAAAGGCGGCCGCAAGCGCAGCGACCAGCACCTCTGAGTGCGCGCGTGGCGAGTTTCCCTCGCGGCCGAGCGCATGCACCGAACGCTGGCTCCATGGCCATGCGCCCAGCCAATCCGTCATCAAGGCGCCGAGATCTCCGCGCCACGAGGGCGACCACAATTGCGCGCCGACCAGATCGAACGGCCTGAAGCCGAGTTCGGGCGGCACCACCTGGCCGGTCGCGAATTCGGCGAAGCCGAGCTCGATGATGGCGCCGCGCCACTTGTCCACGTGCGAGAGATCGAAACTCGACTCGCCATCGCCCGGCCATGGCAGCGAGATCGTCTGCACATCGTCCGGCGCTTGCGCGGTGCGAAATACCAGAGACAGTTCCAGCGTGCGCGGGAAATCGGCGAAGCGATAGCGCAACGTCGTGAAATCGCGCGCCTCGAGATTCGGCAACCCCACCGATTGCAGGCTGGAGAAGTCCTCGGCTGCGGAATCGAGGTGCAGATTACCGGACCGCGCGACTCCCTTGCCGAACACGGGCGCGAACTCGCTGCCGGAGAACGCGCGCTGCGTCGTCGGCATGATCGGAGCGCGCCAGTCGACATCAGCCGCCCACAGCAACAGAACCCACCAGCTCGCTGCCAGCGCGAGCACGAAGAGCGCGCGCCTCATGCGGCGAGTTCGTCCAGTCGTGCGAGTTCGGCCAGCGTGAATCCGGCCTGCAGGCGCGCCGCTGTGTTGAACGGACCGCGCAGCGCGCCGCGCAGATGTGTTTCGAGGAGCGCGTGGAAAGTCGCCGGGGCATCGACACCGGCGCGCTCGCAGCACCACGCGAACCAGCGCGAACCGATGGCGACATGCGCCACTTCTTCGCGCAGGATCACTTCGAGGATCGCGACCGTCGGCAGATCGCCGACGCTGCGCAGCCGCTCGATCATGCCTGGCGTCACATCGAGCCCGCGCGCCTCCAGCACGCGCGGCACCAGGGCCATGCGGGCCAGACACGAGTCTGCCGTGCGCATCGCCATGTCCCACAGACCGTCATGGGCATCGAAGTCGCCATACGCGTGGCCGAGCTCGGCCAGCCGTGCCGTCAGCAAGGTGAAATGGCGCGCCTCGTCGGCGGCGACCTTCGCCCAGTCGCGGTAATACTCGGCCGGCATGTCGCGGAAGCGGTAGACCGCATCCCACGCCAGGTTGATCGCATTGAATTCGATATGGGCAACCGCGTGCACCAGGGCAGCCCGGCCCGCAGCGGTGCCGAGACCGCGCTGAGCGAGCTGGCGCGGCGCCACCAGTTGCGGCCGCGGCGGCCGGCCCGGCGTGCTGATAGGTTCTGGTGTTGACGATAAATCCGCGACAGACAGGTCGCCGGTCAGGATCGCCGTCGCGCAAGCCTGCGTCAGCGCGAGCTTCGCCGCCGGCTCGCAGCAGGCGAGGCAACGCGCTGCCGCGTCAAACAGATTGTCCGGGGCGCCGCTCGCCATGTGATCACGCTCCTCCCTGCGACGAAGTGGCCCGCATTATCCACGAGAGCCACCGCCGAGGATGCGGCAAAGGACGCAAAGAAAACGTTCAGCTCCGCGGCGGCGGATCAGCCAGCCTGGCGGCGCTGCAGCTTGGCGTCGTCCGAGCGTGCGAATTCGAGGTCGCGCAGATACGTCGGTTCGACACCGGTGACGTACTCGCCGGAGAAGCACGACGTGTCGAAGTGCTTCAAATCCTCGTTGCCGTCCTGCACCGCCCAGATCAGATCATCGAGGTCCTGGTAAATCAGCTTGTCGGCGCCGAGGATTTTCTCGATCTCCTCCACGCTGCGCCCGTTGGCGACCAGTTCGGCCACCACCGGCATGTCGATGCCATAGATGTTCGGGTAGCGCACCGGTGGTGCCGCCGAGGCGAGGTAGACCTTTTTCGCACCGGCATCGCGCGCCATCTGGATGATCTGCTTGGAGGTGGTACCGCGCACGATCGAGTCGTCGACCAGCAGCACGTTCTTCTTGCGGAACTCCAGCCCGATCGGATTCAGCTTGCGCCGCACCGAGCGCACACGCTCGCTCTGCCCCGGCATGATGAAGGTGCGGCCGATGTAGTGGTTCTTGACGAAGCCGTCGCGCACCGGCACGCCGAGCGCCTGCGCCAGCGGGCCAGCGGCCGTGCGCGACGTGTCCGGGATCGGAATGACCGAATCGATGTCGTGGTCGGGCATCAGGCGCAGGATCTTTTCAGCAAGCTTCTCGCCCATGCGCAGGCGTGCCTTGTAGACCGAAACGTCCTCGATCATCGAGTCCGGCCGCGCAAGATAGACATACTCGAAAATGCACGGGGCATGCACGGCCGGTTCGGCGCACTGGCGTGCAAATAGCTTTCCGTCGAGCGTCATCAGCACGGCCTCACCCGGGGCGACGTCGCGCAGCAGCTTGAAGCCGAGGATGTCGAGCGCGACCGATTCGGAGGCAACCGCGTATTCCTTGCCGGTCGCGGTCTCGCGCTCGCCGAGGACGAGCGGGCGAATGCCGTTCGGATCGCGGAAAGCGAGCACGCCGTAGCCGAGCAGCACCGACACGACCGCATAGCCACCGACGCAGCGCGCATGCGTGCCGGCCACGGCCTTGAAGATGTTGTCGGGAGACAGCGTCATGCGGTCCTGGATCTGCAGCTCGTGCGCGAGCACATTGAGCAGGATCTCGGAGTCCGAATCGGTATTGATGTGGCGACGATCATCCTCGAACACTTCGCGCCGCAGCGTATCG
Source organism: Dokdonella sp. (assembly GCA_040005635.1). Lineage (GTDB taxonomy): Bacteria > Pseudomonadota > Gammaproteobacteria > Xanthomonadales > Rhodanobacteraceae > Dokdonella_A. The sequence continues at coordinate 14,775 of JBDTYM010000051.1, forward strand.
GTATTGATCAGATTGCCGTTGTGCGCCAGCGCGATGCCGTATGGCGAATTCACGTAGAGCGGCTGCGCTTCGGCCGAACCCTCCGAGCCGGCGGTCGGATAGCGGCAGTGACCGATGCCGACATTGCCGCGCAGGCCGAGCATGCTCTCGCGATCGAATACGTCGCGGACCAGACCACCGCCTTTGTGCAGGCGCAGGCGGTTGCCATCGATGGTCGCGATGCCGGCGGCGTCCTGGCCGCGGTGTTGCAGGACGGTGAGCGCGTCGTAAAGCGCCGAGGCGACTTCCGAACGGCCGACGATGCCGATGATTCCGCACATGGTTTGGGCTGCTTCAGGTAGACGGGGATTTCGGAGGCGCCGCCGGCTTCCTTTCGGCTGCCGGTGGCGTCGATTTCTGTTGCGGCACCCACGGTGCCAGCGGCTTGATCAAGGCATCCACAGGCTCGAGGTAGCGTGCCACCTCGGCCGGCAGTCGCGCGCCGAGCCAGCGCGCACCATTCTGGAAGCTCGGCAACAGACGCGACTCACTCCACCACGGATCGCGCGGAAACGGCGTGAATCCCATCAACAGCACCACCAGCACCACGAGCGCGAGACCGCGCACCAGACCGAACACCATGCCGAGCAGGCGGTCGCTGCCCGAAAGGCCGCTGGATTCGACCAGCTTGCGAATCAGGAAAGTGACGATCGCACCGGCGATCAGCACTGCGATGAAACACAATCCGTACGCTAGCAAGACGCGTACCGACGGCGTGGATATGCTGGCGGAAAAGTGTTCCGCAAGGGTCGGCCCCAACAGCCAGGCAACCCAGAATGCGCAGGCCCAAACCGCCAGCGCCAGCACCTCGCCGACCAAACCACGCCACAGGCCCATCAGCACCGACAGTCCGAGCACCGCGAGGATCGTGTAGTCGGCCCAGTTCATGGGTCGGGCGGGAATGGGGAATCGGGAATCGGCAATGGGAAGAACAGATAGCCCCCCTGTTTCGGAGGCTCTTCCATTCCAAATTCCCTACTTCCGATCCTTGGCGCGCTCACAGCGTGACGATCATGCCGTCGAGCTTCAGCTTCTCCTTGATGCTCGACTTCAGCTTGTCTGCCGCGCCGCGATCCACCTCGGGACCTGCGCGCACACGCCATAGCGTGGTGCCATTCGCGTCGAGCTTGTCGACGAAGGCGACGAAACCGGCGTTCTTCAGACGGTCGCGCAGCTTGTTGGCATCGTCGGCCGTCTTCATTGCACCCAACTGCACCGCCCACGCTCCGGCGCGTGCCTTCGGCAGGGCGGCAACGGGGGCATCAGCGGTCGCGTCACTGGCCAGCTGCACGACGCTGCCGGGCACGCTGGGCTTCAGCTGCTTGATGCGCAGTCGCGCGGCTTCAGCGGCAGCGCGATCCTCGAACGGGCCCACGCGCACGCGCTCGGCCGGCTTACCCTGAAATTCGCTGGTTTCGGCGAACGCCGGGAAACCGCCCTTCTTCAGCGTTGCGACGAGGTCTTCGGCATTCTTGCTCGCCGAGTAGACGCCCAGGTGCACGAAGAAGCGGCCGTTCGCGGCCTGGCCGGGCATCGGTTTGGCCGGCTCGGCCGCTGCCGGCTTTGGCGTGGCCGCAACGGGTTGTGGCTTGGCTGCCGCTGGCGTCGGCATCTCCGCCGCGGGCGCGGGCTGCGCGACGGGCGCCTCCGCTTTCGGTGCCGTCGCGGTGTCGACGGTGGCAATGTGATCCGGCGAAAGTGCCTGCGTCGAGGGTCCGGTCGGATTCTGCGCCGCTGGGTCGACCGGCAGCACGCGTGTCTGGAATTCGCGGTCGGGTGCCGGCGGAATTGCCAGGTTGGAGGTTTCCATTTCGGCAGATTTCTGCGGCGCCGAACCGGACAGGAACATCGGCACGAAGATCACGGCCAATGCGATCAGCACGGCGGCGCCGAGCAGGCGCTGTTTCAGCGACAAATCCATCACGAGTCCGCGTCGGGAAAACCGGCGCGATTATACCCCTGTGCCGCGCTGTATCGGGGCTGACGCCGGGCAGACTGGCTCGGTCAGCCTGCCGCGAGGCCGCGTGTCTGCGCGAACTGCAGCGCCGCGGCAGCGACGAAAAAAGAACCGAACGCGATGACGCGATCACCGCGACGAGCCTCGGCCCAGGCAGCGGCCAAAGCCGCGTCGATGTCAGCGTGCAAGCGGATACCTTCATGGGCGAGCGGAGAGGCGACGGTCAAACGGGCCAGCGCGGCCACATCCAGTCCGCGTGGCGATTCACGCTCGAGCCCTCCGAGAAACCAGGTATCGATCGTCCCGGCGAGCGCAGTAAAGATGCCGCGCACGTCCTTGTCGCCAAGCGCGCCGAATACCGCGAGTGTGCGCCCCGTCGCCACCGTGCCGCGCAGCCACTCGGCCAACATGCGCGCGGCCTGCGGATTGTGGGCGACATCGACGATCAGGGCCGGATCGCCGCCGAAGCGCTGCAGGCGCGCCGCGAGGCGCGCATTCGCGACACCCGCAGCGATCGCCAGCGGGTGCCAGCCGATGCGCTCGCGCAACGCGTGTAGCGCGGCAATCGCGCAGGCGCCATTCGCCAGTTGCGCGGGCGCCGTCAGTTGCGGCAACGGCAGGCTGAGTTCCACCTGATCGGCGCTCCAACGCCAGCTGCCCTCGCTGGCGCGGCTGTAATGGAAGGCGCGTCCGGCGCGGCGCAGATCCGCACCTATGCGATGTGCAGCGTCGAGCAAGCCGATCGGTGGATCGGACTCGCCGACGATGGCCGGCCTACCAGCACGAAAGATGCCGGCCTTCTCGCGCCCGATGCTGTCACGGTCGTTGCCGAGCCAGTCCTGATGGTCGAGGTCGATCGTCGTCACGATCGCCGCGTCGGCGTCGATGATGTTGACGGCGTCGAGACGGCCGCCGAGGCCGACTTCGAGCAGGGCGACATCGAGCTCACTTTGCGAAAACATCCACAACGCCGCCAACGTGCCGTATTCGAAATAGGTCAGCGCGATGTCATCACGTGCACTCTCGATGCGTTCGAATGCGTCGACCAGCGCGGCATCGCCCGCATCGCACCCGCACACGCGTACGCGCTCGTTGTAGCGCAGCAGATGTGGCGAGGTGTAAGCGCCGACGCGCTGGCCGGCCGCGCGCAGCATCGCTTCGAGGAAGGCGACCGTCGAACCCTTGCCATTGGTGCCGCCGATGGTGATCACGACCGGCGCCGGCACGGGCGCGCCGAGCCTTTGCCAGACCGCGTGGACGCGCTCGAGACCGAGTTCGATCGCATGCGGGTGCACGCGCTGCTGATAGTCGAGCCAGTCGACCAAGGTGACCGGCACGGTTGCCGGGTCGGATTGCATCGGAGTACTTGCTCAGCGCATCAGGATTCGGTTCGGCTTCAACGGCAGCTTGCCGCGCCAGTACTGGATCAGCACGAAGCCGAATGCCATGCCGCCCAGATGCGCGAAATGCGCGACGCCGGCCTGCGTGCCGGTGACGCCGAGGAACAGTTCCAGCCCGCCGTACAGGATCACGAACAGCCACGCCGGCATCGGGATCGGCAGCAGCAGTGCAATGACGCGCGCGTTCGGATACATCATGCCGAACGCGAGCAGCAGTCCCATCACACCGCCGGATGCGCCGAGCGTCGCATAGAAACCGCCGGTGAAAAAACGCATCACCAGGAGTTGCGCCACGGCGGCGCCGATCACGCAGACGAGGTAGTAGATCGCGAACGGCCGCGCGCCGAAAAGTCGTTCGATCGGGCCGCCGAACATCCACAGCGCGAGCATGTTGAACACGATGTGCGTGATGCTGTTCGGATCATGCAGGAATCCATAGGTCACGACCTGCCAGAACTCGAAACCCACCGTGATCGAGTCGCCGTTCGGCAGTAGCGCCTGCTGGTGCGGCCCCCACGGCCATAGTTCGAGCGGCGCCTCGAACCCCGCGCCGAGCCAAATCTGCAGCAGATACATCGCGACATTCGCAAGCAGCAGCGCACGGGTCACCGGCGGTAGATCGATAGGCATGGAATTCCTGCACGACAGGGCGCCGCTCCTGCAGCGGATCGGCACGAAGCACGCAGGATGCGTTGAGCCGCGAGCAGATTCAACTGGGCGGCGCGTCGACTCATCCGCCGGGTGAGTCGGCCGCCAGGTCGAAGCCGTCGACGAAGATACGGTCGATCACGGTGACGGCGCCACGCATCCCGCTGCCGAGATCACCATGCGCATCGCAGAAGTAACCAAACGTGCCGAGCTGTCTGAATTGCACGTCCGCACGCCACATCGCGGCATTCGGCGCGTTGTTCGTGCTGCAGTTCACCGAGCAGATGAAACGGTTGTTGTCCGCGTGCACGTTGTGCACGCCACCGGCATTCTCGAAGGCGATCGTGTCGCCTTGATAGATCGTTATCGCCGCTGGCGTGAACGTCAAGTCGGGATTCGCCGTGACGACGTGGATCGCGGCCTGTGCGGTGCAGCAGTACGCTGCCGCAATTGCGGCGGCGTTGCGCGCGCGCGAACCCCAACCGGCGCAAGCGCGTGCGGGCATCAGCCCATGAATCCGAGATCGGCGCTGCCGAAACGGCCGAGATTCGGAAACACATCGGCAATGCCGCTGCCATCCACGCCGAACCAGCGCGCCAGCGTCGCTGCGTACTGGTCTACCGCGAGCGTGGGGATGATCTGGCCGTAGCCGGTATCGTCCGGATTGCTGCCCGGATTGTCGTCGTCGTAACGGGCCAGCGACGGCATCGTGCCGTAGAAACGCTGGCCGTTGACGCCGCCGCCGACGACGAAGTGGTGGCCACCCCAACCGTGATCGGTACCGCTGCTGTTGACCGCGAGCGAACGGCCAAAGTCCGACGCCGTGAAGGCCGTCACCGAATCGGCGATACCGAGTTGCACGGTCGCGTCATAGAACGCCTTCAGCGCCTGTGACAGTTGGCTCAGATTGTCCTGCTGGTTCGAGGACTGGTCGCTGTGCGTATCGTAGTTTCCGGCGGAAACGAAAAACACCTGCCGGCTCATGCCGAGTGCGCCGCGTGCGCCGATCAGGCGCGCGACCATCTGCAGCTGATTGGAAAGGTCGATATCCGGGAACGGTGTCGTCCATGTCGGCGGATCGCCGAGCGCGCTGTCGATGATGCGGTAGTTCGCGATCGAGCGGTTCGCCGCGTCGGCGAAGGCGCGCTCGAGCACGTGTGCCTGCGTGCCCGACGCGATCAGCGCGTTGAAAGCAGCTGCGTTCGCGGCCATGTTCGCCGCGCCGAAGTCCGCGCAGCTATTGCTGATCCAGCACTCGTCGCCGTCGTCCTGGTAGCTCAGGCGCGTCACGCCGGAAGGACTCATCGCGTACGGATTGACGATCGCGCCACGCTGGAACAGGTCGCTGCCGGCGAGCGTGATGCTCATCGGAATCTGTCCCGCGTTGGCGGTATACAGAAGATCCGCGATGCGACCGCCCCAGCCGTTCGCGCTGGCATCGTCCGGGCGTGAGGTCTGCCACTGACTGCTCTGATCGTCGTGCGAGAACAGTTGCGGAGGCGTCGGCACGCCGTCGTTCTGATACTGCGCCTGCGTTATCGGATACAGCAGGCTGCCGACATTGGCGACGATCGCCGCCTTGCCGGTGTTGAACAAGCCGGCCAGTTCCGGCATCGCCGGATGCAGGCCGTAGTTCGACGGCCCTCCCCCGGTTGCCGGCGTCACAGCGGCAAGAGTACCCGCCGCCAGCGCGAGATCGCTGCGCGAGGATTCGTAGTCGATGCGCGCTTGTCCACTGATCGGCACGATCGTATTGAAGCTGTCGTTGCCGCCGTAGAGGAAGACGCAGACCAGCGCCTTGTAGTCGCTGAACGCATAGCGATGCGCATTCGCCGCCGCGGCGACCAGGCGCAGGTTGCCGAGCGCGGAATACAGGCTCGCACCGCCGAGTGCGGCGCACAGACTTCGGCGCAGGAATTTGCGGCGATCCACGTGCATGACGGCATCCCTCATTTCTGGATCGAGTACTCGGGCGAATTCATGATCAGGTACAACGCGTGTTGCACACGAACGCGACCAAGGTCGGCGCCGTAGTCGTCCAGCGTCAATGCGTTCAGCCGTGTGACGAGTACATCGCGCATGAACGGCGACATCTGTCCGCCCATGAGCAAGCTGCTGTAGCTGTCAATGAGCGCGGCCGGATCGCTTGCGGCCAATGCCCCATCGCGCGCCTCGTTCATCTGCAGCGTGGCGCTGTCGTCACTGCCGTAGCAGGCATCACTGGCGGTGTAGTCACAGAAGATCTGATGGAACAGATCGTTCGGCGTCGCCACCACCATCGTGTCGCTGAGGATCTGAAACTCCGGGCTGAGCAGGCCACGATCCTGCGCCTCGCCAGGCTGTTGGAAATCCGGCTTGAAGAAATTGAATACGGTCGGCGCACGCAGCGGCGCCTGTCCATACAGATTCTCGATCGGCGGGTACGTGCGCAGGTTGGCGATACGCCCGCTGGCCGAGTGGCCGGCCAGCGCGCGCCACAGATGCGTAGCCTTGAGCAGCGGCTCGCGCAACTTGCCGAAGGTGTCCGGATGCTGCCATTGACCGTAGCGCGCTTCCGGGTCGAGCAGGATTGCCCGCACGACCGCGAGCAGATTGCCGCGTGCATGCTGTGCGCTGCCATCGTCGTTGAACACCTGCGCGACGCGCTGTACGTAGGGCGGCGTCGGGTTGCTCGTGACCAGGCGCTGGATCAGGCGCGTTGCGACGAACGGGCCGACGTTCGGATGATGGAAGATGTTGTCGAGCGCAGCCGACAGTTCCGCTTGTGCGTCGCCGCCCGCGTGCAGCACGCCACCTGCCAGCGCCACGCCGGGGTACCTCAACAGCTGCTTATCCGACGTATTGTCGTGCCAGTAGTCGACCGCCTGCATCGGCAATCGCCATTGCGCGTCGTCCGAATTGCTCGGACCGCAATAGAAGAACTGATCGGGATTGTCCGGGTTGCTGCAGCACAGCGGAACGCCTTCCTGGTAGTCGACGCTGCAACCAGCGCTGTTCCAGTCCCAGCCGGTGAACACCGCGGCAAAGCCGCGCACCGTGGTCTGGTCGTAGGTCGCGATCGGTTGACCGCCGGACAGTTGCAGCGAGCCGTCCACATTCAGCTGGTTGAGCCCGATCGAGAACAGCTGCATGACCTCGCGCGCATAGTTCTCGTCCGGATGGATGTTCTGGTCGGGATCGGCCTTGCGGTTCTGGATCGAGCTCAGGAAGATGCCCATCGCCGGATGCTTGGTGACGTCTTCGAGCAAGGTGCGATAGTTCACGAACGCGTCTGCCGACAGCAGATCGTAGAAACTCGTCAGCGCCCATGGCTGATAGGCAAGGGTTCCGTTGCTGTTGGAGACGACGAAGATTTCGCTCAGCGCGAACGCGACGCGCTGGCGCAACGCATCGGTCGCTGCGTTGTCGGGATAGCCACTGCGGCTGGGATCGGGCGTTCCTGCGGCATTGATGCTCCAGATTTCCAGGCGCGTGTCGTCGCTGAGGTATTCCTCGGGATCCTCCGCCACGACCCAGTCGAGGTATTGGGTTTGTGTCGCCGCGGGCGCCGCGAACTGCTCGTTCAGCCAGCCCTGATAGCCGATGAGGCGCAGATGCGCGATGTCGTCGGGACTCGCACCGAAGGTTGCCTGGGCGAGAAAGCGCGCGGCATCCGCGTCATTGGACAGTGCGCCATCGATGCCCTCGAAGCCGTCGTGGAAACTCGCGTCCGGCCAGTGACTCAGTGGGCTCTGCGCCAGCGCGGCACGCAATGGCAATGCCGCCAGCAACGTCACACCGATGGCGAAGCGCAGGCAACGACAGACCCTGGCGAAAACCATCTTGGCCCCCTCTTCTCGAACGACGTCGTGCCCCATGCAGGCCGGACTCTAGCGCGATCGATGCGCGCGAACCATGACGCATGGCGCACAGCCGACGCTCATTGCGGCGCGCGCATCTTTCTCCGCGGCGCCGGCGGCGGCCCCCACAACAGATCGTCCAGGTTGCGCTCGCAGCCATGCACAACGAGATCGACGCGACCGTTGCGCAGCAGGATGCCCTCACCCGCAAGCCGGCGTACCTGTTCGCGGAAACCGCGGCTGCCTGGCGCGAAGGCGCTGCGACCATCGGCGCGCACCACGCGGTGCCACGGCAGCTCCAGCTCGGTCGGCGCTTCACCGAGCACGCGGCCGACCAGGCGCGCGCGCCCCGGCAGGCCGGCGCGCGCGGCAATCTGTCCATAGCTGGCGACACGGCCGGCAGGGATCGAGGCGATGGCGTGACGAATGGCAGCGCAATGGCGCGCGCCGTCGGGATTGACTGACTTCATCGGCCACGCACGCTAGCATAGGCATCAGTCCCGAACGAAGGAACGCCGTGCAGAGTTTCGAACAGATCCGCTCCCACGTTGGCGCACGCCATGCGCTGAGGACGAACGATCCGTACCTGATCAGCTTCGACCTGACTCTCGATGACGGTCGCCACCAGGGCGTCTACCTTGCCGAGATGGACGACGAGGATGGCGCGAAATATCTGCGCGTATCGACGCCGATCGGCCCCTACACCGGCATGGACGGCCTGCGTTGCCTGCGTTTCAACTGGGAACAGCGCACCGGCTACCTCGCAGTCAGCGACCTCGATGGTTCGCCCTATCTGCAACTGTGCGAAAACCGTCCCTACGGCCTGTTGACCGAAGCCGAGATAGATCGACTGATCAGCGAGCTCGGCGGACTCGGCGACCGCATGGAACAGGCGGTATCCAGCGGTGGCGATTCGTTCTAGGGACGCGTCGGCGCCGGGCGAGCGAACGCGCAGTTCGCCGCCGGCCGTTTCAATTCACGCCGACGTGTGCAGCGCGATACGGAAGGACCTTTCAGGCCGGCTGGGTCGCCGGCATCGTTCTGCAGGCGATCCTGGCCCGCGGTCTGATGGGGCGATTGAAGCTGCAGCGCGGAGCACCGGTCGTTCAGCTCACCCAACCGAGCGCGCGCGCCGCGCATACCATCAGCCAGGCCAGGCCTGCGGTGATCGGCAGGGTCAGGATCCACGCCCACACCATACGTTCGACGATGGTCCAGCGGATCGCATTGGCGCGTTTGGCAACGCCGACGCCGAGAATAGCTGCCGAGATGTTGTGCGTCGTCGACACCGGAATGCCGAAGTGCGAGGCGGTCAGGATGATGCTTGCCGACGCGGTTTCAGCGGCGAACCCGTTGATCGGATGCAGCTTGACCATCTTGTGGCCGAGCGTCTTGATGATGCGCCAGCCACCGACCGCGGTGCCCGCGGCCATGACCAGCGCGCACAGCACCTTGATCCAGGTCGCGATCTCGAACTGACGACTGGCGTCCTCCTCGATGCGCAGGAAGTGCAGCCACGCAGGCACCTGATCGAACGTGCCGGACGCCGTCGCACCTGCCAGCGCCAGCGCAATGATGCCCATCGTCTTCTGCGCATCGTTGAGCCCATGCGAAAGACCCATCGCGCTCGCCGACACCAGCTGCGCCTTGCCGAAAAAAGCATTGGCGAAACGCGTGCGGCCGAACTTGCGCAGCGGTCCACGGGTGTTGCCGAGGAATTCCATCAGCGAAAACAGCAGTCCCATCAACAGCAAGCCGAGGATGAATCCCGCCACGGGCGAGGTGATCATCGGCAGCACCACTTTCGGCAGCACGCCCTTGTCGCCCCACCAATGCGCGCCACCCTGCGCCCAGATGATCGCGGCCCAGTTGTCGCTTGCGGCGGCGAGCGCGGCGCCGCACAAGCCGCCGACCAGCGCGTGCGACGAACTCGAGGGCAGCCCCCACCACCAGGTGATCAGGTTCCAGATCACTCCGGCAAGCAGCGCACAGATCAGCATGACCGGCGTGACGGCGACGACATTCGTATCGATCAGCCCCGAGGCAATCGTCTTCGCCACCGCCGTACCCGCAAGCGCGCCAATCAGGTTCGTGCCCGCAGCGAGCAGCACGGCCTGACCCGGGCTCAGCACCTTGGTCGCAACGACGGTGGCGATCGAATTGGCGGTATCGTGGAAGCCGTTGATGTACTCGAACGCAAGCGCGATCACGACGACCAACAGGACGAGGGCGAGTTCCATCGACGAGTTTCCTTCTCGCGCAGCCGGCGTCAGGAATTCTTCAGCACGATCTGATAAACCACGTTGCCGGCGTCGCGGCAGCGGTCGATCGCCTTCTCGAGCAGCTCGAACAGATCTTTCAGCAGCAGGATGCGGATCGGTTCGTGGCGGCCGCTGTACAGATCGCGATACAGATCAAGCAGCAGCCGGTCCGCCTCGTTCTCGATGGCCTGCAGCCGATCGTTGAGCGACTTCATGGTTTCGAGGTTCATGCCCTTGCGCAGCTGTCCGACCATCTGCGCGATGACGTCACCGGCCTTTTCCAGCAATGCGGCGCGAGCGGTGAAGTCGACGTCGCCGAGACGATCGGCAGCGAGCGCGTAGCGCTCGGCAAACTTCGAGATCGACTTGGTGATCTTGTTCAGTGCGGCCGACAGCGCTTCGATGTCCTCGCGGTCGAGGGCGGTCACGAAGGTATTGACCAGTTCCTGGCTGATCTGCGCGGACAGATCCTTCTCACGCTTGCGTGCCAGCATGAATTCGTCCAGCGACGGCGCCTGCGGGCGCGCCTGAAACATGCGCACGAGCGCCGCGGCAGAGTCGCGCGCTGCGTCCGCGCTGGCTTCGAGCAATCCGTAGAACTTGTCGCCTTTGCCGAAAATCGTCTGCAACGAGAACATGGACGCGCCTTCCTGTGACGTCGCGGCCTGGCGGCCGCCGGTGCTGCGCGCGAGGCGCATCGGTATGTGACGGTTATGTTACCGCAGCGCCGGCGACAAGCGCTGCCCGCCGGCTTCCTCGAGGGTGGCAGTCGCCGCTTGCTACACTCCGCTCTGGACCCAATGGGGTAATCGGTCCCGGATGCTGATCGAATTCGTTCTTGTGGTACTGCTGGCGCTGTTCAACGGCTTCTTCGCGCTCAGCGAGATGGCGCTCATGACTGCGCGTCAGAGTCGTCTGAAACAGCTCGCGCGCGAGAGCCGGCGGGCCCAGCTCGCGCTCGCGCTGGTGCAGCAGCCGGAGCGCTTTCTGGCTACGGTGCAGGTATTCATCACCCTGCTGCAGATCAGCGCAGGCGCCGCGCTGGGCGCTGATATCGGCGACCGCATCGCCGCCGCGTTCGATGCCTGGGACATTCCCTGGCTCGACCGCTACAGCGTGGCGATCGGCGTCTCGCTGAGCGTCGCCGGCATCACCTTCTTCAACATGCTGCTCGGCGAACTCGCACCGAAACGCATCGCCCTGGTCGATCCGGAGAAGTTCGCGATCGCGGTCGCCGTGCCGATGCGCTTCATGACCTGGCTGGCGACGCCGTTCGCGTTCGTGCTGATCTGGCTGACGCGCCTGCTGCTGCACCTGCTGCGTCTGGACAAGGCCAGTCGCGAGCGCGTCAGCGAAGAGGAGATCCGCCTGCTGGTGGCCGAAGGGGCCGACCAGGGCGTCATCGATTCAGACGAGCGCAACATGGTCAATCGCGTGCTGCGCCTCGGCGACCGTAGCGTCGACAGCGTGATGACCCCGCGCATCCGCATCGCCTGGCTCGACGCGGCCGCCTCGACCGACGACAACCTGGCGGCAATGCGCGAAACGCCGTATTCGCGCTACCCGGTTTATCGCGGCGACGAGCAGGAGATTCTCGGCGTGCTCGAGGTCAAGCGGGTGATCGGCCGCATCGCGCGCGGTGCGCAGGCCGATCTGTTCGCCACGCTCGGCAAGCCGCTGTACGTGCCGGCGACCGCGCGCGCGCTCGACCTGCTGGAGGAATTCCGCGATGCGGAGACGCCGCTCGCGCTCGTCGTCGACGAGTACGGCGACATCGAGGGTCTGGTCACCTTGAACGACCTCCTTTCCGCGGTCGTCGGTCGCTCGGCAACGCCGCTGGCGGAGACGCGTGCGCACCCGATCGTGCAGCGCGACGACGGCAGCTGGCTGGTCGATGGCAGCGTCGGCCTCGACGACTTGCGCGAATTGCTCGGCCTGACCGAGTTGCCGAACGAGGAAGAGCACGATTTCCGCACCGCGGCCGGCATGGTGGTGGCGCAATTCGGTCGCATTCCGCAGGCCGGCGAGCATTTCAGCTGGGGTGGTTTCCGCTTCGAGGTGGTCGACCTCGATGGCACGCGTGTCGACAAGCTGCTGATTGCCAGAACGGCGAGCGGCGAGCGCTGATCGGTCGGAGCGTGATCGACGCCGACGCCGCTGTTTCACGGCGCGCTGCTGATGCTGTCGATGATCGCTCGCAGTTCACTCCTTGCGCTGGGCCAGTCCAGCCATCCGCTGGGCGTCGCTGAGGATCCCGTGCAGGATGCGCAACTCGCGTCGATCCGGCTGCGCACGCAGAAAAAGCCGATGCAAGCGCTGCAGGATCGTGCGTGGTGAGCGCCCCTTGTGGAATTCGATGTCGTCCAACGCCTGCGCGAGATGCCCGAAGAACGTTTCCATTTCGCCACTGCTGGCAGGTGGATCCATGCGCGTCGGCGGCGCCGCTGCAACACCGGCCAACCAAGCCACGCGCAGCTCGTAGGCGATGACCTGCACGGCCTGCGCCAGATTGAGCGATGAATAGCTGGCGTCGCTCGGGATCGTGATGGCGGCGTGGCAATGCTTGATTTCGTCATTGTCGAGGCCGACTCGCTCGTTGCCGAACAATACGGCGACCTCATGGCCTGACGCCGCCGCCGCCAGCACGCGCCGGGCCGCTTCGCGCGGATCGAGTTCCTCGAGCACGACGCCGCGCCGGCGCGCGGTCGCGCCGAGCACGAGGCGGCAGTCCGCAATCGCCGGCGGCAGATCCTCGGTAACGACAGCCGCATCGAGCACGTCGTCGGCTCCGGCGGCGAACGCGGTCGCCTCCGCGTGCGGAAACGCCTGCGGTGCGACCAGCACGAGGCGTCGCAGTCCCATCGTGCGGATCGCGCGCGCCGCCGCGCCGATATTGCCGGGGTGCGAGGTCCGCGCGAGTACGAAACGGATGCGCGCCAACGCATCACCGGCCGGTTGATCGATCATGATTTGCAGGAGTTGCGCGGAATTGCCGCGATGGTAACGCGACTGCGCGTTTGGTGAGCCTGCCCTGATCTGCTACCCTGCGCGCCGCTCGCGCAATCATTGCGCGATGCCTCGCTCTTTTCCAGCGGAACTCGTATGCCAAGACCCGCCGTCAATGTGGCGGTGCGCGCCGCGCGCGCCGCCGGTCAGATCATCCTGCGCTACATGAATCGACTCGACAGTCTCGATGTCGTCGAGAAGCAGCGCCACGACTACGTGTCCGAAGTGGACCGGCTGGCGGAGGCGGAGATTCTGCGCGAACTCAAGCGCGCCTTCCCGCGCGATGCATTCCTTGCCGAGGAGTCCGGAGCATCGGGGCAGGCGCGCAACGTCTGGGTCATCGACCCGCTCGATGGCACGCACAACTATCTGCGCGGTTTCCCGCATTTCTCGGTGTCGATCGGCCTGCTCGAAAATGGCGAGCCGACGCTGGGGGTCATTTACGATCCTCTGCGTGACGAGCTGTTCACCGCGGACAAGGGCAACGGCGCCTACCTCAATGATCGTCGGGTTCGCGTCGGCAAACGCGATGGCATCAGTGGCGCATTGCTCGCAACCGGTTTTCCGTATCGGCAGCGCCGGCATCTGGAGGCGCAACTCGGCATGACGCGCGCGTTGCTGGTCGAAGCGGAAGATATCCGCCGCACCGGATCGGCCGCGCTCGATCTCGCTTATGTCGCCGCCGGCCGTTTCGATGGCTTCTTCGAGATCGGCTTGAAACCCTGGGACATGGCGGCAGGCTGCGTACTCGTGCGCGAGGCTGGTGGCCGCTATTGCGATTTCGTCGGTCGCGACGGCATGCCGGACAGCGGCCATCTCATCGCCGGCAATGTGAACGTCGCCGCGGCGATCGTGAAGACGATCGCGCCAGAAGTCACACCTCCGCTCGCGCTCTGAGCTTCTGGTTCTGGTGATGAGAGCGGCCAGGAATGGCCGCTTCTGAAATCTGGAAAAGGCAAAAACACAGCGCAGTTTGTTCGACCGGCGGTGTCGCAGCGATCACGGATCATCGCAACAACAAAAGAAAAAGCCCGGCTTGCGCCGGGCTTTTTCGTCAAGCTTGCAACGAACCCCGATTACTGCGGGTTCTCGACCTTCAGCTCAGTGCGGCGATTGCGCGCACGGCCTTCCTTGGTCGCGTTCGTATCGATCGGCTGCGTCTCGCCGAAGCCCTTGATCGCGACGATGCGGCTCGAATCGACACCGTGCGCGGTCAGGTAGTCGGCAACGATCTGCGCGCGACGCTCGGACAGCTTCTGGTTGTACGCGTCGGTACCGACCGAGTCGGTGTGACCGTCAAGTTCAACCTTGATCGCCGGGTAGCGGTTCAGCGCGTCGATCGCCTGATCGAGGATCGCGATCGAGTCAGCCGTCGGAACCTGCAGGGTCGGCTCGATCTTGTGCTCGCCAACCTTCGGGCGGTCGAACTTGAAGTTCACGCCGCGCAGATCGATGACGACCTTCTGCGGGCAACCGTCGGGACCAACGATCGTACCAGCTGCCGTATCCGGGCACTTGTCGTCGCAGTTGTTGACGCCGTCATGGTCGTCGTCCATCGAATGGCAGTCAGCTGCCGCCGGCGTAGTCTCCGACACGGTCTCGGTGACGGTGGTCGAACGGCCGCCGAAGTTGTAGACGAGACCGACGCTGACGATGCCGTCGGTGTAGCCG
>JBDTYM010000052.1:0-28932 GCA_040005635.1 Dokdonella sp.
GCCGGTGCAGCAGTTCTGCCGCGGGCGAACGCCGGCGGTCGCCCGCGACGATGTTCGCGCCGTGCGTGGCAACGCGCTCCTCGACCTGAGCGGCGTCGAGTCCGTCGCTGCCACTGTCCAGGCGTGTCAATGTTTCCGCCGCGATCGTTCCTGCGTACACGAGCAACGGATGATCCGTGCGCACACGCCGCGGGTCGGTCAGGCGATCGCGCGCCACGGCGGGCAGCCAGACCGAAAATGTGCTGAGCTTGAACATGACGACTCCTGCCAACGTGGCTTGCGCCACCGTCGCGCCGGGTCAGTCGCAGGAGTCGTCATTCGAGTCCATGGCCGCATCGCGGCCAACGGGATATTCGACTCAGGCGGCCGTCCGGGACATGGCGGCAGCGCGGCTTGATCTTGGGCTACTGCCAGCGTCCACGTGGACGACCTCTTATCGGGAAAGTGCACGAAGCGGTTCGTGTGCGCGGAGTATGTCCGCAATATGCTTACTCGAACCTTTCAATACTGTCGCTGCATGCGCTTGCCATCGATTCGCAGCCATCGGCGCAAGCGCGTAGCCGCATCAGCGACGCAGGAACAGGACGCTGAAGAGCACCCAGCCCAGCAGCAGCAGGCCAACCGCGGTATACAGATAGCACGCTGTCCAGACCGTCGTGACGTTCGATGCGGCGTAGTAGCGATTCATGCCAGCGACGACATCGCGCAACAAGCGCCGCGCGGGATGGTCAGCCGTGATGCGGCCGACGCCGCGCGAATGATGGATCGATACCGAGATGTGCGCGCCACTCGGCGTCGGGTACACGCCGCCGAAACCGACCTCGCTGCGCAACCCGAGTGCTTTCAGCGATGCCCGCAGGCCTTCGTGCAGCGAAGTCGTCGTCACTCCGTACGCCCAATAGCCGCGCGCGCCGAAGTACACACCCATCCCGATCAAGCTGGCGGATGCCAGTGCGCCGATGAATACGTACGACCATTGCTGGCTCATGTGGCCGCCGAACAGCGCCGCAACGATCCACCAGAACTGCGTCGTTGCCCAGGCACAGACACACAACACCGCCCATCGCCCGGAAACGACGAACGGACGCCTTGCCAGCAATCCGCGCAGGCCAATGGACAGCAAGCAGCCCGCCATCAATAGCATGCACAACGGCACGACCCAATGAAGGTAGAGCGACTGATCCACAGCGGCTTGTTCCCGGATGCGAGTCGGATTCCGACGACGCGAACCTAGCAGGGTGCCGCTGACAATACGCTTTCAACCGCGACGCAGGCGTTCGGCAATCGCCTCGAAGAACGCCACCGGCAACTCGGCGCGAACCGGCACGCACCAGAAGCCGGGCGTCGCGAACGCGAGACACTTGACCGCGTCCTTCTCGGTCATCAGCACTGGCGCGTCGTCGCCGAACGCGAGATCGGCCGTGACGAACGCATGGTGATCGGGAAATCCATGCGGCACGACATCGATGCCGTGCGCGCGCAAGCCATCGAAGAAGCGCGCCGGATTGCCGATCGCAGCGACCGCATGCACGCGTTGTCCTGCGAACGATTCGAGCGGCCGTGTACCGGTCGCAGCGGTCATCGACACGGCCATCTCGCCGACCAGCCGCATCGGAATCTCGTCCGCTTGCGCGGCTGCGCCATTACAGACGCGGAACCCGACGGCAGCCAGCCGCGAGAGCGGCTCGCGCAAAGGACCCGCCGGCAGCAGCTGGCCGTTGCCGAAGCGGCGTTGGCCGTCGATGACGCAGATTTCGATGTCGCGCACCAGCGCGGGATTCTGCAGGCCGTCATCCGCGATCACGACGTCCACGCCACGTTCGACCAGCAGCGCAACGGCGCTCGCGCGATCGCGGCCAACCGCCACCGCGACACCGGTGCGTTTGCGGATCAGGCAAGGCTCGTCGCCGACGCGTGCGGGACGCACGACATCATCGACGAGCAGCGGACCCCGCTCGCTGCCGCCGTAGCCGCGGCTGACAACGCCAGGCTTGAACCCGCGTGCGCGCAGCGCATCGACCAGCGCGATCACGAGCGGCGTCTTGCCGCTGCCGCCGGCCGTCAGATTGCCAACCACGATCAACGGCACCAGCAGCTGGCGTGGCTTGCGCCAGCCATAACGGTAAGGCGCCAGATGCAACCAGCGCAGGGTTTTGTAAACCGGCACCAGCGCGCGCAGCCACCACGGCACCGCGGAACCGCCGTACCAGATCTGTTCGATCCGCGCGGCAAGAGAAGTCATCTCAGGACTCGATGGCGGCGGCGTGGGTGTGGGTTTCGTCCCTGAATTGCATACGGTGCAAGGCGGCGTAATGGCCGTTTCTCGAGAGCAAAGCGGCATGGCTGCCCTGCTCGACGATCACACCGTTGTCCAGTACGACGATCTGATTGGCGTGTTCGACCGTGGACAATCGATGCGCGATCACGATCACGGTGCGATCGCGCATCAGGCGATTGAGCGCGCCCTGGATCAACCGTTCCGATTCGCTGTCGAGCGCACTGGTGGCTTCATCCAGAATCAGAATCGGTGCATCCTTCAGCAGCGCACGCGCTATCGCGATGCGCTGGCGCTGGCCTCCCGACAGCAGTGCACCGCCCTCGCCGACGCGGCTGTGAATACCATCCGGCAGATGCCGGATGAATTCCATCGCGTTGGCGGCCTCCGCGGCCGCCACGATCGCTTCCTCGCTCGCGTTGCCGAGTGCACCGTAGGCGATATTGCGCGCGATGCTTTCATCGAAAAGCGTCACCGTCTGTCCGACCCAGCCGATCTGCCGTCGCAGGCTGTCGAGTGTGTAATCGCCGAGGACGTGTCCATCCAGAAGAATGCTGCCGGCAGTGGGTTCGTAGAAGCGCGGAATCAAGCTAGCCAGAGTCGACTTGCCGCTGCCGGATCGACCCACCAGCGCGGTGACCGTGCCCCTCGCGCAGTGCAGATTGATGCCGCGCAGCGCGGGCAGCGCCGTAACGGCGTATGACATGTGCACGTCGCGAAATTCCAGTCCGGACTGGAACGATGTCAGATCAATGGTTCCGCTGTCTTCTTCACCCGGGGTATCGATCAGCGAAAAAATCTCGTCCGCGGCCGCAAGGCCGCGTTGCAGATTTGCCTGCACCGTGGTGAGCCGCTTCAGCGCCGGCAGGATGCCGCCCATGGCGAGAATGAGAGACGTGAACGCGCCCGCACTCAGCGTGCTCAGCATGGTCGGCCGGGTCGCCAGGAAAATGATCAGGGCCAGCGATATCGCGGCGATCAGCTGAACGAACGAGCTGGCCAGGCCGTTCGTCGAGGCGACTTTCAGGGCAAGTCTGCGGGTCTGTTCGGACACCTCTCCGAACCGGCCGGACTCGTAAGCTTGCGCTCCGAATACCTTGACCTCCCGGTTCGCGCCGACTACCTCTTCGATGACGCCAGTCACCGTGCCCATCGAGCCCTGGATACGCCGGCTGATCTTGCGATAACGACGTCCCACGTAGACGACCAGCGCGCCCACGAGAGGAACCATCACCACCAGCACGAGGGTCAGACGAACGCTGTTGCTGAGCATGACCGCGACGTACCCGATGACGCTCAGGCCGTCCACGACGGCGACCTTCACCGCATCGGTGGTCGCCTGG
The DNA here is from genome assembly GCA_040005635.1 of Dokdonella sp. GTDB lineage: Bacteria > Pseudomonadota > Gammaproteobacteria > Xanthomonadales > Rhodanobacteraceae > Dokdonella_A. The sequence continues at coordinate 3,619 of JBDTYM010000052.1, forward strand.
GCGACTTGTTCCGACGTATAGGTGATTCGCGCGATCTGGTGCCCGGACGATTCGCGATCGTAGTAGCGCGACGGCAGGCGCAGATAATGGTCGAAGACCTCCTGGCGAAGACGTTGCACGACGCTGCGCCCGATGTACGCGGTGCCGTAGTCGGATACATACATGCCCACGCTGCGGACGAGGAAGATCGTCACCACGATGATCGGCATCCAGAATATCCAGAAGCGATCGCGCTCGATGAAGAGCTCGTTGATCATCGGCTCGATCGACTTGGCGAACAGACTCAGACCGCCGGCGTCGATGATCATGCCGATCACGGCCAGCAACGCGACACCCCAATAGGGCCGCGTATATCCGAGCAGACGCATGTAGAGGGCGAGGCCGGAACGACCGGATGCCGACGCAGCGCTCACTTCGCGGCCGCAGCCTTCGCCTGCGTCGTCGCGATCGACAGCCGCGTGAATCCAAGTTCGCCGAGCGCATCCATCGCGGTGACTACCGCCTGATGCGGCGTCAGTGCATCGGCGCGCAGCATCACCGGACGCTGGCGATCGTCGCCGGCGACGCGTGCGATCGCCTCCTTCAGCGAATCGAGGCCGGGATTCAGTACTTCGTCGTTGTCGATGAAATAGCGGCCGTCGCGGTCGATCAGCACGGTCAACGCGTCGCGCTGCTCGCTCTGCTCGGCCGAGTCGGACTGCGGCAGCGTGACCTGCATGCGCGCGTTCTGCACGAAGGTCGTCGTCAGCACGAAGAACATCAGCAGGGTCAGCAGCACGTCGATCAGCGAGATCACGTTGATCTCGAAGTCGTCTTCGCGGCGGGCGGAAGCGATGCGCACGCTGACTCAGCTACCAGTCCGCGCGACACGCACCGGCGCGGCCGCGACGGCGCTCTCGCTGGTGGTCGTCAGTTCGTCGGTGAGCAGGAACACCTCGCGCTCCATGTCGACGACGAGGTCCGACACGCGACTGCGGAAATAACGGTGGAACACATAGGCCGGGATCGCGACGCACAATCCGGCAGCCGTGCAAATCAGCGCCTCGCCGATGCCGCCCGCCATCTTCAACGGGTCGCCGACGCCGCTGACCATCACGGCGAAGAACATCCGGATCAGGCCGAACACGGTACCGAGCAGGCCGAGCAAGGGAGAGATCAGCGCGATCGTGCCGAGTGTGCTGAGAAAGCGTTCGAGCCGGTGCACGACGTGGCGGCCGGTATCCTCGACGCGCTCCTTGATGATCTCGCGCGGTCGATAGCGCACGCTCAAGGCGGCCGCCAGCAGTTCGCCGAGCGGCGAATTGGTGCCGAGCGCGGACAGGTGCTCGGGATCAAGCTTGCGCGTGCGCGCCCATTCGCGCACCTCGTCGCCGAGACCGGGCGGCACGACCGCCTTGCGGCGCAGCGTCCAGAAGCGTTCGAGAATGATCGCCAGCGCGACCGCGGAACAGACCAGGATCGGCAGCATTGCCCAGCTGCCAGCCATCAGGATTTCCAGCACGAACCCACCCTTTCAATCTGGTTGTGAGCAGCGCGCATGATAGCAGCGCGGCCGAAGCGGACTGTGCGAAGCATTGCAAACCGCGTCGATCGTCGCACGCGCGCAAGGTGGCGCGCCCCATTCTGGCGGCGCGAATGCAGGTGATTCGCAGCTATTCGCGCCAGTAGCGCCGCTGGCGTTCACGCTCGCGCGAGACGAGTCGGGGCGGCCCATCGGTTGGAAACGTGACCTGCAAGGCGCCGGCCGTCGCCGTGTTCTCGAATGCGACGCCGGCCTGCCTGTAGCGCTCGACGACCTGCGGATTCGGATGGCCGAAGCGGCTGCGCCAACCGGCCGAGACCAGCGCGAACAGCGGGCGCAGGGCGGCAATGAATTCGGGGCTGGACGACGTCTTGCTGCCGTGATGCGGCACCAGCAAGCCGAGCGGCGCGCCGGCTCCCACGGCCGTGGCGACCGCAGGTTCGACGCGGCTGCTGATATCGCCGGTCAACAACAGTCGCCCCGCCGTGCCTTCGATCAGCAGCACGCAGGAGCGATCGTTGTCGTTCGTTGCCTTGCTGTCGCCGAGCGCGGCGGCGGTCGGATTGAGCAGCCGGAATTCGACATCGTCCCACGTCCATGCCTGTCCCTGGCGACACTGCGCCGCGGAAACAGGCAGGCGCTGCGGTTCACCGGTAAGGCGTAGCGCTTGCGGGTACGCCTTGGCGACGACAGCGGCTCCTCCGGCGTGGTCGTTGTCGCCATGGCTGATCATCAGCGTGTCGAGCTGGCCGATGCCGAGCGCATGCAGGGTCGGCAGCACGGCGGCTTCGCCGAGATCGAACTCGGACGGATAGCGTGCACCGGCATCGAATAGCAGCGTGTGCGCGTGCGTTCGCACAAACACTGAAAGGCCCTGGCCGACATCGATCACGATCGCCTCGAAGGCGCCAGGTGGAGGCGGCGGACGGTTCGGCAGTAACAGCGGCAGGAACAATAGCGCGCCGAGCCAGCGCGCCGGCAGTCCGCGCGGCAAGAACATCCACAACGCGCCGAGCAGCGCCAGCAGCAATGCCCATGGCTGGACTTCCGGCAGATACCAATGCGCGCCGGGCCAGGTCGCCATCCATTCGAGCAGCCACCATTGCGCATGCGCGATCCAGCCCGCGAGCACCAGCAGCGGCGTCGCCAGCGCCGGCAGTGCGAGCAGGGCGAGGATGCCGAGCAGGCACAGCGGCACGATCACGAAGCTGATCAGCGGAACCGCGATCAGGTTCGACAAGGCCCCGACCAGCGAAGCCTCGCCGAAGAACCACACCGAAAGCGGCAGCAGCGAAACCGTCATCACGAGCTGGCCGACACTGAGTTCGCGCAGGAAGCCGAGCAGACCATGCCCGCGCGTCAGGCACAGCATCAGGAACGCGACGCCGACGAAGGACAGCCAGAACCCGGCCGCCAGCGTCGCCAGCGGATCGAATACCAGGATCGCGAACAAGGCGAGCGCGAGCGAGTGGGCACTGCCACTGTTGCGGCGACCGAAGCGCGTCAACGCGACGACTGCAATCATCGCGACGGTGCGCACGGTCGGCAGGCTGCCGCCGGCAAGCACGCCATAGAGCACAGCCGTCGCCAGGGCCGCTGGCGCCTGCGCGACCGGAAATGCCAGCGCCAGACCGAGGCGCGGCCTCAACCACCACAGTAGTTGGATCAGCAACGCGCCGAATGCGGCAGCCACACCGACGTGAAATCCCGAGATCGCGATCAGGTGCGGGATGCCGTTCGCGCGCGCGACTTCCCAATCGTCCTGGTCGAGCCCACGCGTGTCCCCGATCGCGAAGGCCTGCAACAATGCCGCATCGTGCGGGTCGGCCACGCGCTCGGCAATGTCCTGCGAAAGTTCGTCACGCAGGCGATCGACGCACCAGGTCCGCTCGCCGACACGACGATTCGTTGGCGCATCGCGGACGTATCCAACCGCGCTGATACCGCGCTCGAGTGCCTGCCGCTCGGAATCGAAGCCACCGCGATTAACGAGTCCTCGTGGACGTTTCAAACGCAGCTGCAATTGCCAGCGGCTGCAGGGCCCGAAATCGGCGGGAGCCTCGCCGTACCAGGACAAGCGTGCGCGGCCATGCAGCGGGACCGCTGCGCCGTCGAGTGTCGCGCTTTCGATGCGCAGTACGAAACGGGTCGCGTCCTCGCGCTTCTTCGGCAGTTCGTCGACACTGCCGACGACGGTGAAATCGCGCCCTTCGAGTTCGCGTGGCAGGCGCGCTTCGAGCGCGAGGTCGGCACGGAAGGCACACCAGATGAAACCCATCAGGATATAAGCGGGCAGACGCAGGCGCGGCTGCAGGAACAGGCCGACGGCGAGCAGCGCAAGCAGGCCGTCCAGCCAGCGCGGCGGCAGGCTCGGCAAGCCATGCACGACGAGCACCCCGAACAGCAGCGCGAGCGCGCTCGCCACGCCGATGATCGGCGCCGCCTGCCTTGCTCTTGTCGGCTCCTTGCCCAAGAAACTCCCAATTCGACGCGTGCGTCGACGTCAGCCTTCACCCTTCTACCAGCAAGAGTTGGCTTGGCGGCAACAGCGCGAATATACGACCCGAACCTACCCGTTTAGCCTTACCCCGCGACGGAGGAAGGACCCTGTGTGGGCTTCGCCACTTCAGCGAGCCTGCCGGCGGACAATTCGAGAATCCGATCGGCGCGTGCCGCCAGGCGATGATCGTGCGTCACCAGTACCAGCGCAGTACCGATCTCGCGATTGAGTTCCAGCATCAAGTCGTACACCTGCGCTGCGTTTTTCTCGTCGAGGTTGCCGGTCGGTTCGTCGCCGAGCACGCAAGCGGGCCGCGCGACCAGCGCGCGCGCGACCGCGCAACGCTGCCGCTCGCCGCCGGAGAGTTCACCCGGCTTGTGTTCGAGGCGCTCGCCGAGGCCAACACGGCCGAGCAGTGCAATCGCGCGCGAGCGCGCTTCCTCGATGGCGGTACCGCGAATCAACAGCGGCATGCAGACGTTCTCGACCGCAGTGAATTCCGGCAGCAGATGGTGGAATTGATAGACGAAGCCGAGCGACTTGTTGCGCAGTTCGCCGCGTGCGCGATCCGACAGGCGCGACATGGTCTGCCCCTCGACCACGACTTCCCCACTCGTTGGCGCATCAAGCCCACCGAGAATATGCAGCAGCGTGCTCTTGCCGGTACCGGACGCGCCGATGATTGCGACGGTTTCGCCGCGACGCACCGACAGGCTCACGTCCCCCAGCACATCGGTGCGCAGCTTGCCTTCCTGGTAGGTCTTGGCGACCTTGTCGGCGCGCAGAACAATGTCGTCCGTCATTTCGATTCCTTCGCTACTGGAAGCGCGACGAGCCCGCCGGCAACCTGCGTGCCGAGCGCCGCAGCGGGTAAATTGTCGCCATGGCGCAGGCTGACGAAGCGTTCTATCGGCAAAAACACGCAGCCGCCTCGTGCTCCGAATGACTCATTCATAGCGCAGCGCTGCCGCCGGATCCGTCTTCGCCGCGCGCCGTGCCGGATACAAGGTCGCCACGGTGCAGAACACGAACGCGGTGAGTGCGATCCAGATCACGTCGGGCCAGTGCAGGTCGCTCGGCAGTTCGCTGATGTAGTAGACGTCCGGCGACAGGAACACGACATGGAAGGTCTGTTCGATCCAGTGCACGATCGCGGCAAGATTCAGCGACAGCAGCACGCCGAAGAACACGCCGAGGGCGATGCCGAGCGAACCGACCATCACGCCCTGCACCATGAAGGTGCCCATCACGCTGCGCGGACTCTGACCGAGCGTGCGCAGGATCGCGATGTCGGCCTGCTTGTCCTGCACCAGCATGACGAGGGTCGAGACGAGGTTGAAGGCGGCGACCGCGACGATCAGCGAGAGGATCAGGAACATCACCTTCTTCTCCATCGCGACCGCCTTGAAGAAGTTGCTGTGCCCCTGCATCCAGTCGGTGACTCGGTAGTATTCGGAGCCGAGGCTGTCGGCGAGATTCTGCGCAAGTTCGCGGCCCACTGCGTACGCCTGGAACATGTCGTCGAGCTTCAAGCGGATGCCGGTCGGGCCGGCCAGCCGGTACAGCGTTTCGGCATCCTGCATCTGCAGGATCGCCAGGCCCGAGTCGTATTCCTGCATGCCAGCCTCGAAGAGGCCGACCACGGTAAATCGTTTCGTGCGTGGAATGGCGCCGATGGGCGTCGCACTGAATTCGGGCGCGAACACGGTAACCATGTCGCCGACGCCGACGCCGAGCGTCATCGCCAGTTCCTTGCCGAGCACGATGCCGAACTTGCCCGCAACGAGGTCCGTCAGCTTGCCCTGCACCATGCGCTGGTCGATGTCGGACACCTTCGGCTCCAGCTCCGGCATCACGCCACGGATGATCGCGCCGCTGACGCGCGAACCCTGCAGCATCGCCTGGCGCTCCACATACGGCGCTGCACCGAGCACGTGCTTGTTGTCGTAGGCGAGCTTCAAGGCCTGCGGCCAGTCGCGCACGCTGTCGTCGACGCCCTCGATGGTCGCGTGCGAGACCATGCCGAGAATGCGGTCCTTCAATTCCTTGTCGAACCCGTTCATCACCGAGATCACGGTGATCAGCGCGGTCACGCCGACCGCGATGCCGAGGATCGAGACCAGCGAAATGAACGAGATGAAGTGATTGCGCCGCTTTGCGCGCGTGTAACGCAGGCCGATGAAGACTTCGAGGGGACGGAACATGCGACGGGTAAATCCTTGTCGGCGCGGTGGCGGTCATCGGACCGCGAACGGCGGCGAGAGTGCCGCAAGCGCCCCGCCCCGGCAAGCGAGCATCGTTACTCGGCGTGTGCGACTTCGGCGCGTGCGAGCAGCAGGATCAGGCGCCGGCGTGTTTGCGCGTCGAGATTGTCCGGCGCCAGCACCATGCGAAAACGGGCGCGCGGGCCATAGCGGAAGCCGAGCGCGAGGAGTGCGCCGAGGTGCGCCTGCGAGATCAGCAGGGCCGCATGCTCCTCGCCGGCTGGATCGACCAGCACCCAGCCGGACGCGCGCCAGGCGATGCGGCGAAAGCGCGGCAGCAAGTGGCGCCGCAGCGCACAGGCCCCGGCGACGAGTGCAAACAGGGACACGCCGATGCGCGCGATGACCGGCAGCGCGGTCAGCGACGGCGCCAGCACGGCCAAGGCCAGGACCCCGCAGCCGGCGCCGGCGATCCAGCGCGACGGCCGATAGTCAAAGGCGATGGTCGGCGCGGATTTCACGCACCAGCTCCAACAAGCGCGGATCGTCCGGGTCGTGCTTTCCGATCAGCCAATCCCACAAATCCGGGTCCTGCGCGTCGAGCAGGACGGAAAAATCCGCGAGCGTGCGCGCATCGGCACGGTCAGCATGGTCGTCGAGCCACTGCTGCAGCAGCCGATCCAGCTCACGCGTGCCGCGCCGGCAACGCCAGCGCAGGCGGCCTATCGTCGCCGCATCGTTCAACACCGATTCCATCGGATGTGGAGCATTCCCGTGCCAGGTGTCCGTTCCGGCAAGCGCGCGCTCAGACGCCGTTGCGCTCGACGATCAGTTGCTTGATCTCGGCGATCGCCTTGGCCGGATTCAGACCCTTCGGACAGGTACGCGCGCAATTCATGATCGTGTGGCAGCGATACAGCTTGAACGGGTCCTCGAGCTCATCGAGGCGCGCGCCGGTGTCCTCGTCGCGCGAATCGACGATCCAGCGATACGCCTGCAGCAGGACGGCCGGGCCGAGGTAGCGCTCGCTGTTCCACCAGTAGCTCGGACACGAGGTCGTGCAGCAGGCGCACAGGATGCATTCGTACAGACCATCGAGCTTGGCGCGGTCCTGCTTGGATTGCAGACGCTCACGATCCGGCGGTGGCGGTGTTTCGGCACGCAGCCACGGCTTGACGGAAGCCAGTTGGGCATAGAAATGCGTGAGATCGGGCACCAGGTCCTTGACCACCGGCATATGCGGCAGCGGATAGACCTTGACGTCGCCGCTCGGGCAATCCTCGATCGCCTTGGTGCACGCCAGCGTATTGGTGCCATCGATGTTCATCGCGCAGGAGCCACAGATGCCTTCACGGCAGGAGCGACGGAACGTCAGCGTCGAATCGATCTCGTTCTTGATCTTGATCAATGCGTCGAGAACCATCGGCCCACAGGTCGCGAGGTCGACGTCGTAGGTATCGACATGCGGGTTCTCGCCGTCTTCCGGCGTCCAGCGGTAGACGCGGAACGTGCGCACCTTCTGCGCATCGGGCTTGGCCGGGAAGTGCCTGCCGGCTTTGATCCTGGAGTTCTTGGGTAAGGTGAATTCGGCCACGTTTGCCTCGCCTTTCGATTTTGCCCTATGTGCGTACGCACAGCCCATCAATCTTCGATGACGTCATTCCCGCGAACGCGGGAATCCACTTCGATCTCAAGCGCTGGCTGGCAATGGATTCACGCTTGCGCGGAAACGACGGCGAGAAACGCCCGACGCATCCCACGTCAACGCAACGCCTCATCAATACACCCGCTTTTTCGGCGGCACCGGCTCCACGTCCGAGGTCAGCGTATTCATGTGCACCGGCCGGAAATCGAACGCACACTTGCCCTTTTCGTCGACCGTGACCAGCGTGTGCTTCTGCCAGTTCACGTCGTCGCGATCCGGATAGTCCTCGCGCGCGTGCGCGCCGCGACTTTCGTGACGCTGTTCGGCCGAGTTGATCGTCGCGACCGCGTTGTAGAGCAGGTTGTGCAATTCGTAGGTCTCGATCAGATCCGAATTCCAGACCAGTGAACGATCGGCGATCTTCACGTCCTCGAACGAAGCGAACACCTGCGCCATCTTGGCGACACCTTCCTGCAGCGTCTTTTCGGTGCGGAAAACGGCCGCGTCGGATTGCATCGTCTTCTGCATCGTCGCGCGGATCTGCGCGGTCGGCGTCGAACCATTCGCGTTGCGCAGGCGATCGAGATTGGCGAGCGGCGCATCGCATACCGATGTCGGCAGTTCCTTGTGCGGCTGACCGGGCTTGATCGTCGCCGCGCAGCGCTGCGCCACTGCGCGACCGAACACGACCAGATCGAGCAGCGAGTTCGAACCAAGGCGGTTGGCTCCGTGCACCGACACGCAGGCCGCCTCGCCGATCGCGTACAGGCCGGGCACGACCGTATCCGGATCGCCGCCCACCTTGCGTACGACCTCGCCGTGGTAGTTCGTCGGAACGCCACCCATGTTGTAGTGCACGGTCGGGATCACCGGGATCGGCTGCTTGGTCACATCGACGCCAGCGAAGATGCGCGCGCTTTCGGAAATGCCCGGCAGCTTCTCGTGCAGCACGTCGGCACCGAGGTGCATCAGGTTGAGATTGATATGGTCCTGCTGCTCGCCGACGCCGCGGCCTTCGCGGATCTCGATCGTCATCGAGCGCGAGACGACATCGCGCGAGGCGAGATCCTTCGCATTCGGCGCGTAGCGCTCCATGAAGCGCTCGCCGGCCGAGTTGGTCAGATAGCCACCCTCGCCGCGCGAGCCCTCGGTAATCAGGCAACCGGAGCCGTAGATGCCAGTCGGATGAAATTGCACGAATTCCATGTCCTGCAGCGGCAGGCCCGCACGCAGGGCGAGGCCACCACCGTCGCCGGTGCAGGTATGTGCCGAGGTCGCGCTGAAATACGCGCGGCCGTAGCCACCGGTCGCGAGCACGACGCCGTGCGCGCGGAACAAGTGCAGCGTGCCTTCGGCCATGTCGAGCGCGAGCACTCCGCGGCAGACGCCTTCGCTGTCGAAAATCAGGTCGAGCGCAAAATACTCGATGAAGAAGTGTGCGTCGTGTTTCAGCGACTGCTGATAGAGCGTATGCAGGATCGCGTGACCGGTACGGTCCGCCGCGGCGCAGGTACGCTGCGCGGTGCCCTTGCCGTAGTGCGTGGTCATGCCGCCGAACGGTCGCTGGTAGATCTTGCCCTCATCGGTGCGCGAGAACGGTACGCCGTAGTGTTCGAGCTCGATGATCGCCGCCGGCGCTTCCTTGCACATGTACTCGATCGCGTCCTGATCGCCGAGCCAGTCGGAACCCTTGATGGTGTCGTAGAAGTGGAAGCGCCAATCGTCCTCGCCCATGTTGCCGAGCGCGGCGGAGATGCCGCCCTGCGCCGCCACGGTGTGCGAGCGCGTCGGGAATACCTTGGTGATGCAGGCGGTCGAAAGGCCGGTCGCGGCGAGACCGAACGTCGCGCGCAGACCGGCCCCGCCAGCACCGACCACCACGATGTCGACCTTGTGTTCCTGGATTTTGTAGCTGTCCATGTGACTTAGCGTCCCAGCGCGATTCGGATGACGGCCAGCACGCTCGCGGCGGCGCCGAGGAAACAGAGGAACTTGACGGCGATCTGCAGCGTCCATTCGAGCCAGCGCGTATGCACGTAGTCCTCGATCACGACCTGCAGGCCGAGCTGGGCATGCCAGAAGATCGCAACGATGAAGGCGAGCATCAGCACGGCATTGAACGGTTGCGCGATCAACGCGTGCGCCGCTGCATAGTCGCTGTGCAAGGCGCTCAGCACGATCCAGACGAACCACAGCGAGAGGAACATGAGCGCGACCGCGGTTACACGCTGCACGAGGAAGTGATGCACACCGTGCCTGGCCGAGCCGAGGCCGAGTGCCGTCTTCAGCGGACTGCGCAGGTCGCTCATGCGCCACCCCGCTGGGCGAACACGCAGGCCCAGACCAGTGCAGTCAACACCACGCTGCCGATGACGACGAGCCAGCCATTGCGCACGAATTGGGCCGGCAAGTAGCCGAGGCCAATATCCTGCAGCAAATGGCGAATGCCGTTGAGCAGGTGATAGGCGAGCGACCAGCTCCAGCCGAACAGCAGGAGCAGGCCGATCCACGAAGCGCAGAACGCCTGAACCTTCGCATATGACCCGGGGCCGGCAGCGAGTGCAACCAGCGCGATGCAGAGCAGGATCATCCCGGCCGCCAGCGCGATGCCGGTCGCGCGATGGACGATCGAGGTGACCATCTGGATCTGCCAGCGGTAGATTGTGATATGGGGGGATAACGGTCGCGCGGTGGCTGGCATGGCTGGCTCGTGCTGACGTTGTACAAATGCCGCAAGCCGCGCGTACGACGCGCGAGTTCGCATCAGAAATCGATGCAGCGGCCGTTCTTTTCCCAATCCCCGTAGCGGGTCGGGTCCAGCCCCGATTCACGTCCACCGATCTCGGCCACGGATTCCGTCGACGGCTCTGGCACGTCGGTTTCGACACCTTCGGCAGAAGGCGTCGAGGATTCGCTGGAGGGAGATTTGGGTATCGACATGGTGCAGTGCGGCGCGAAGGTTAAACCCAGCCGCGCAGGCTTACAACCACGGCGCGATGAAGAAGGCTTCACGCCGAGGCGGCTGCAGCGCTCCTTTGCCGTCCGCATGAGCGGAAAATAGCGGTTCGGATGCGGGTGCTAAAGTCTTGAATTCCAGTTGCAAAGCAAGACATCCGTATCCATGACACCGCTAGCCCAGCGACTCTGCCCCGCCGAACTGCTCGTCCTCGACGGCGCCGACGCGATCGCGTTCGCGCATGCCCAGTTCACCAGCCAGGTGAGCGCACTGGCCATCGGGTCGTGGCAATGGAGCGCGTGGCTCGATGCGCAGGGGCGCGCGCGCCACTTCTTCGCCTTGCTGCGCATGGATGCGACGCGCCTGCTCGCATGGCTGCCACTCGGGAACTCCGCCGACATGCACGCGGCGCTCACGCGTTTCGTATTCAGATCGAAGGTCACGCTGGATGCACTACCGCGCTGGGCGCTGCACGCACTGCAGCCGTCCGACTTGTCCGAATCGATGTCCGCCCAGGATTTCGTCGCACATGAGCATGGCTATGCCCTGCTGCAGCCCGGTCCGACGAAGCGCATCGCATGGCTCGCGCCTTCGGACGAACACTTCGTCGTCGTCGATGCGCTTGCCGACTGGCGGCTACAGGACATTGCCGCGCGACTGCCGCTGCTGACGGCGGAATCGAGCGGCGAGTTCGTGCCGCAGGCGCTCGACCTCGAACGCTTCGATGCCATCCGCTTCGACAAGGGTTGCTACCCGGGCCAGGAGGTCGCGGCACGATTGCATTTTCGCGGCGGCAACAAGCGCCATCTGCATCGGGTGACGATTGCCGGTGCGCCACCGAAGTCGGGAACCCCGATCGTCGCGAATGACGACGGCAGGGCGATCGGACAAGTCCTCTACTCGAGTGCGCTATCCGCACATGCGTGCGAGGCTATCGTCGTCATCGCGAATGCCAATGGGGATGGCGCCAACTTCACGACCTCCACCGGCAGCTCCGTTCTCGTTATAAACGAATAGACGTCTAGCCGTAAATACATCTATCCACATAAATCAAACAAGTGCGATTTACAATTGGACACATAATCCGCTCCGAAGGCTTCCTTAGCCGCAACTGAACGAGGGGCGCTCATTAAGGGACAACCAGCACCCTTTTCGCGTAACCTCCGTCTCCGCGCTCTGCTCAGTCAGGGCGTTTTTTATGCAACGAATTACTAACGATCGCATGGTTGCACTGCGGTCGAAGTCGGCGCAAAAAGCGCCGACACGTGGCACTAGAGTTGGAACGACTGCCGGGGTGGCAGACGTCCCCAACAGGCGTTGATCAGCGCGATCGATTTCGCGCGCGCGCCGCAGCTTCAATAACAGACGGTGGATGCACGGCGCGTTTTCTGCGCGCCACGGGATGTCCGTACGATCGATAACCGATCGTATCCGGCGCTCGCAACGCACGAACCGTCGCGTAGTGAGGTAGCAACTGTGAAATTGGCTTTTCTACTCTGGCTTGCGTCAGTCCTGCCGCAACCCTCGTCCGATCAGGTCTGTCTTGCGACGACCGTTTATCTCGAAGCCCGCAGCGAGTCGCAGACCGGACAGATGGCGGTCGCCGAAGTCGCCATGCGACGCCGCGAAAACAAGCGTTGGGGAACCTCGGTCTGCGACGTCGTGCAGGCGCCCGGCCAGTTCGCGCTGTCCACGACGAATTCGAATTTTCTGCTCGACAATCCCGATGCGTGGCAGAAGGCGTGGAAGATCGCTGATCGCGCGATCGCCATGTGGTCTCTGCCACGCGACCAGCGCAAGTTCGTCGTGCCGAACGCCGATCATTTCGTCGCGGCCGACTCCGCGTATCCAGGCTGGATAAAAGGTCCGCCAATCGCGACGATCGGTGCGCACAACTTCTATCGCATCAACTGAAGCATCTCTCAAACAGGAAGGCCGGCGGATTTTTCCGCCGGCCTTCCTCGTTGCAACGGCGCGAGCAGGTTCAGCGCAGGCGCAGCAGGCGGTCGTCGCGGATCATCACGCGATCACCGGGACGCAGATCGTCGTTGTCCCACTGCGTGACGGTGGCCCAGCGCCCACTGTCCAGACGCACATGAAATTGCCAGGCCGGGCGATCGCCACCGTTGCCGTTGTTGTTGCGCTCCACCGCATTTCCGGCGAAGCCGCCAGCGACCGCGCCCGCCACGGTCGCAGCCGTGCGGCCGTCGCCCCTGCCGACCGTGCTGCCGAGCACGCCACCGATGATGGCGCCGAGTACGGCACCGCCGCCACTGGTTGCGTTTTCGCGCACATAGACCTGACCGACATCCTTGATCACACCGCAACGCGAGCAGTCGTACTGCGCTCGACGCTGATAGTAGTCGTCGTCGTAGCGCACACGCGGAGGCGTGGAAACGCAGCCGGCCGCCGAAACGATGGCGGTAACCAAAAGCGCAATGGATAGAAATTTATTTGTCATCGGAGCGTACCCTGGTTGGTTTTCCACAGACCGCATAGTCGCGCCTGCAGGCTAAAGAACGGATGAACAGAACGCGGGCGGGCGCAGGCGGTTGACCCGGCCAGCCCGAATGGCGCCGCGACCGGCCGTGCGCCGCGGCGGCGCCATGATCTTGCCCGGATCGTCGTTCGTAGGCGTAACGGCATACACTCCGGCTCATTCCCGGACCCGCGCGCGAACCGGCTCCGCTGCGACCGGCACGGGGATGTCCACACCCCTGGGGAACCGGCATGTCATCAAATTCCGTAACACCTGACGAACTGCGCGCGCTCGACGCCGACGGCGCAGTCGCGCGGCTTGCCACGCTGCCGGACGCAACGGTTGCGCAATTGCTGCGCACGCTGGGGCCTGGCCGCGCTGTAGCGATCCTCGACCGCTTCGGCGCCGAACGCCGCCGCCAGATCGCACACGCGGCCGGCCAGGGCGACGATGGCCAGTGGCTGTCCGGCCAGCACTGGCCGGAAGGCGCCGTCGGCCGCTTGATGGAGCCGGCGCCCGCCGTATTCAGCCCCGAGACGACGGTGGCCGAAGTCATCGAGAAGCTGCGCCCGATCGTTTCGCACACGTTGATCACCTATGTCTTCGTCGTCGATGCCGCGCAGCGTCTGACCGGCCTGGTCGCCTTTCGCGAACTCGCCTTTGCCCAGCCAAGCCAGCGCCTCTCCGAGATCATGCTCACGCGGCCATTCGCATTGCGGCCGGACAGTGATGTCATCGATGCGATGCGCGAAGTGGTCACGCGCCACTATCCGGTTTACCCGGTCTGCGACGCAGAAGGTCGCCTGCTCGGCCTCGTGCGTGGCGCCGTGCTGTTCGAGGAGCAGGCATTCGAGATCAGCGCGCAAGCCGGTGCGATGGTGGGTGTCGAGAAGGAAGAGCGGCTGGCCACTCCATGGCAGCGCGCCCTGCGCTTCCGTCACCCGTGGTTGCAGCTGAACCTGGTCACTGCTTTCATCGCGGCCGGCGTCGTCGGCATGTTCCAGGGCACGGTCAACCGCATCGTGCTGCTCGCGGTGTTCATCCCGGTATTGTCCGGACAATGCAGCAACACCGGCTGCCAGGCGCTTGCGGTGACCCTGCGCGGCATGACGCTCGGCGAGCTCAAGCCTTCCACGGCGCCTGCTTTGATGGCCAAGGAAGCTTGGCTCGGTTTTCTCAACGGCGCACTGACCGGCCTGGTTGCCGCTGCCGGCATGTACTGGCTGGCGCAGCATCAGCAGCATCCGCAGGCATTGACCCTGGCAGCGATCACCTTCGTTGCGATGGCCGGCAGCTGCGCCTTGTCCGGCCTTGCCGGTGCCGCCGTGCCGCTCGGATTGAAGCGCCTCGGTGCAGATCCCGCGACCGCATCGAGCATCTTCCTGACCACGGCTACCGATGTCGTCAGCATGGGCCTGTTTCTCGGTCTTGCCGCGTGGCTGGTCAGCGCCTGATCGCAAACGCGCAGTCGCAACGAGTCTGGACTATCGCCGCGCAGAATTTCGATCTCGGTGGAATGCTCGGCAATGCCGTGGCCGACCCGCTCTTCAAGAACGGCTTCGACGACCGCTGAGCCATCGCAGACCCATCGTCTGCCAATGACCAGTCCGCCAATCGCGGGCTTGCATCGACAGGTCAGCCTGCGTTTGCAGAATGTTGCAGGTGCGGCGATTCCGCGTGACCGCGCACGATGCGGCGCGCTACCCTCGTCGCGATGACCGCTCATGTTCACCGCTTCGGCAACTACCGCATCGATCCCTCCGCGCGCGAACTGCAGCATGCGGGCGAACTCGTCGTGCTGTCGCCGAAAGTGTTCGATTGCCTTGCCTATCTGATCGCGCACCGTGACCGAGCGGTCGGCCGCGACGAGCTGATCGCTGCTGTCTGGGGCAAGGTCGATGTCAGCGATACGCTGCTCGGCCAGACCGTATTGAAGGCCAGGCGCGCGATCGGTGATACCGGCAACGAGCAGAATGCGATCCGCACGATTCCGCGCTTCGGCTATCGCTGGGTGGCCGATTTGACGATCGACGACGAAGCGGAACGGCGCGGCGCCGAGGGGCAGAAGGCGGCTGCGCCGGAAAGCGAAGGCGAGAAACACTCGAACGCTACCTCAGCAGCCATTGACGCAGCCGTTGCAGAACAACAGCCGCAGGTCCCGACCGGCGCATTTTCCGCGCGACGCCGCACACTCGTCGGCGTTGCTGTCTTCATGGTGTGCGCGCTGCTGGCTGCGTTCTTCTGGCTGCGCCGGCCGCCGACCGAACCCGATGCCGCAGTCGGCGTGCCAACGGCGGCGACGATGGTCGACACGATTGCAGTGCTTCCGGTCGTGGTCGATGGCAGCGAAGAATGGGCCTGGCTGCGGCTGGGCCTGATGGACCTGATCGGCATGCAACTGCGACGAGGCGGCCAGGCTGTCGTTCCCAGCGACAACGTGGTGGCGTTGACGCGCGCCGAGGCGAGCACGCCGGGCAGCGATCCGTCGACGGCCATCCGCGAACGCACCGGTGCACGCTACACGCTGCTGCCGCGTGTCTCGCGCCTGGGTGAGCAATGGCAGGTTCATCTCGACTTGCTCGGTGCCGACGGCAGGCGCAACGAGGTGCAGACGCAGGGACGCGACCCGATCGAAGCCGCGCGTTCGGCCAGCGACCGCCTGCTGACGCTGCTTGGCATGCCGCCCGCCGCCGAGGATGTCGGCGGCGAATTGCCGTTGACGCAATTGCTGCAGCGTACCGAGGCCGCCTTGCTGGGGGACGATTTCGCCAGCGCGCGCCGGCTGATCGAATCGGCGCCGCAGGAGCAACGCGACACGCCGACCGTGCGCCTGCGCCTCGCGCAGATCGATTTCCGTACCGGCAATCTGGAGGCGGCTCGCGCCAGCCTCGAAACACTGCGCGCACAGGTGTCCGCCGAGACCGATCCGGTCTTGCGCGCGCGCGTGCTGCAAACGCTCGGTGCGATCGCCATACGCGACGCGCGCAACGCGGACGCGGTTGTCGCGTTCGAGGAAGCGATCGCGCTGACCGAAACACGACGGGAACCCGGCGTCCTCGGCAAGAGCTATACGGGTCTTGCGATCGCGATGCTGGACCTGCAGCGCTTCGACGAGGCCGCCAACGCGCTCGCGCGGGCGCGCGTCGCACTATCGCTGGCCGGCGACGCGCTCGCGCTGGCCGGCGTCGACGACAACGAAGGCCTGCTCGCCAACGCGCGTGGGCGCCCGGCCGAGGCATTGCCTGCCCTGCAACGCGCGGCCGACACCGTTCGGCGCTTCGGCATCGTCAACGACCTCGCTCTCGTCGTGGCCGCGCAGATCGACACGCACCTCGCCCTGCTCGATGCCAACGGTGCCCTGGCAGTGAGCGAAGCGTTCCTGGCGCAGCGTTCGCAGCTGACCAACCCGCGTGGCCGCAACAGCTTCGATCTGCGGCGCGCGCGAGCGCTGGCGGCGACAGGCCGGCTGGCCAGCGCGCGCGCCCTGCTCTACGAGCTCCAGCATGCGTCCGCGTCCGAAGGACAGGCGGGCCTGCTCGGCGCGGTGGCGACCGAACTGGCCGCGCTCGATCTGGAAAGCGGCAACGCCGATGCCGCAGCCGCATCCGCGCGAACCGCGCTGGCGGGTCTGACGCAGGCGGAGCAAGCCGGCGAGCGTGCGGAAGCGTGGCTGACCCTTAGCCGCGCGCTGCGCGCAGACGGCCTGGAAGCCGAAGCGCGCGAGCAGGTCGCTCAATTCGCGCAATGGGTGCGCGCGTATCCGGCCATGCCCAAGGTTGGCCTGCTGGCCGCACTGGCCGAAGCAGAGCAGACCTGGACGGAACACCACACCGACGAGGCCTGGCACGCTTACGCAGCCGCACTGGCCGAGGCCGAGCGCCGCGGCGTGCCCGAAGATATCGTGACCGTGATCGCCTCATATGGAAATGCACTGATTACCGACAAGGAACTTGATCGCGCCAGCGCTGTGATCGGTAGGGTCGCGCGCTGGTCCGAGCAGAATTTCGATTGCGCGCTGCTGCAGGCACGCCTGTACCGGGCGCTGGGCGAATCCGGTCCCTGGCAGTCGGCGTTGACGCGCGTGCGTGCGCTCGCGATGGAACGTTCCATCCCGACCACCGTCGCGGCGGCAATGGAAGGGACGCTGCGCGGCGCCCGTTGAGGGCGGACGCCCCCCGGCGAATCCGCTTCCCGGCCAACCTGCTTGTTCGCGCATCGACCATGCGCCCGCCGCCCGCCCGCCGTTTCGGCCTGTCAGGGCGGCCGTCCACGCCCGCCAGCGTTGCAACGCCATCGCAGGGTTGATGGTGCGCGAACGTGCGGCGAATGGAATGCGAATGCAGCCCGCGCCGAGCCCGACGATACTTCCAACCGACCGCCTTTGCCGATACGACCCTTGTGCGTATCGCGCTGGTCCGGCTGTCTCGCGCCAGCGGCCGCTGGCGCGGCTCGTCGATCGATCTACATTCTGGGGATACGCATGCGCACCACGCTTTACGCTGGAATCGTTTTCGCCCTTTTCGCCGGGCAGGCCGCAGCCGGAACCTTCTACGACCTCGGTGTCGGCGGCGGCCAGACCACCGCCATTTCGTACAACGGTCGCATCGCGACCGGCATTGCCGGCCAGGCCGCGTGGCGCTGGGCGAAGGATCGCGGCGCCGAACAGCTGACCGGTTTCACCGACGCCGAAGGCATGGGCCCGTGGGCACAGCCGATCGCCGGCCAGTACACAACCGAGACGACGCTCGACAACGCTGTCGCTGCGCTTGGCTACAGCAACAGCAATATCGATGGGGTCGGACCCACCTTGATCGGCGCATGGCCGGGCGGCGGCAGCGGTTTCGGCGCCGGACTCAGCACGGCGTACGGCGCCTCGGACAATGGCGTTGCCGTTGGTCTCGCCATCGACGAAACCGACAACCCGATCGCATTCCGCTGGACCCAGGCTGACGGCATGAGCCGTCTGACGGTGAACCGCCCGCTGACCTACTCGCGGGCGAACGGCGTCAGCGCCGACGGCAATACGATCTATGGCTGGAACGACCAGAATGACGGCGGCCGTACCGCGGTGGTGTGGCAGGAAGGCGTGCCGCTGGACATTCTCGACAGCGACGGCAGTGTCGTCGGCGCCGCCGATGGCATCAGCCGCAACGGTGTCTGGGTCGTCGGCGAAGGCGCCAACTCGCCTGACGGCAGTTCGGCGTGGCGCTGGAGCACTGCGACGGGGCTCGAGACACTCGGCGTCATCAGTTCGGCCGATCCGGTCACGCCATTCACGCCGGACCCGATACGTGTGTCGCAAGTTGCTGCGCACCGGGAGCGGGCGCAACCGAAACTCGGCGACCAGGTCGATGGTTTCTTTTCCTCCTCCCTCGGCTTTGCCGTCAGCGAGGACGGTAATGTGGTGGTTGGTCGCAGTGGTGCGTTCCCGTCGATCTTCGCAGTGGTCTGGACGCCGGACAGCGGCATGGTCAGATTGTCCGACTACGCGGCTGCCCATGGCGTGACTATCCCCGACGGCTGGACGTTGCAGACGGCCGACGCGATCTCAGCCGACGGCAAGACGATCGGCGGCTGGGGCTCGCTCGGCTCCTTCGTGATCGACCTGCACGACGCGCCGGCCGCCGAGGCCGTGCTCGAAGCGCACGGTACGGTCGATTTCAATTCGCTCTCGTCCGGTCCGTTCGCCGGTGTCGCTGCAGGTATGCCGGTCACGATGACGTTCCGCATGAGCCAGGACGGCGCAACCGAACTCGCGCCCGGCCAGGACACACGCTATCCGATCGAGCTGGACACCTTCGAGTTCAACGCCGGCAGTGCCAGCGATGTGCTGATCCAGACCGATTTCGGACCCGGCGTCGACATCGCGAACGACTATCCGCTGTCCGACGGCATCCATCTGTTCTCGGCGCCGCTGGCATCCGGCCAGGCGCTCGAGTTCGAGCTGTTCAATCCGGGCGGCAACATGTTCGATTCGGATGATCTCGATCGCATCAACCGCACATTCGACCCCTCGTTCTTCGAAAAGATCTCGTGGATGGTCTCGGCCGGCGATGAGGCGATGACGATCAACCTCGACACCGTCAGCATCAACGACTACGCCGGCATGCCGACCTACACGATCGGCGGCAGCGTCGGCGGTCTCGAAGGCACTGGCCTCGTTCTGCAGCAGAGCGGCGGCGACGACCTCGGCGTCAGCGTCGATGGCGCCTTCACGTTCGCGACGGCGGTCGCCGACGGCAGCGCCTATGCAGTCAGTGTGCTGACCCAACCGAGCGCTCCGGCGCAGACCTGCAGCATTGCCGACGGCTCAGGTTCGGTCAGCGGCGCCGATGTCACCGATGTCGTCGTGAGCTGCGTGACCGACATCGACGACACGATCTTCACCGACGGTTTCGACAGCCCCTAGGCTTGCCGCTTCCCCATGACCCCGCCGCCGATTTCTCTTGAGGCGGCGGTTTTTTTCCCTGCCTAGTGGATGTCTGGCATGCGCCATCCGTCTCAGGCGACGGACTTCACCAGCAGATGCTTGGCCAGCGTGCCGTGCAGATGCCCAAGGCCGCGTGCCAGATGCAGCATCCCGAACAAGAGGGCGACGCCGAGCAGGAAGGCGACCGGCGCAACGATCAGCGGCGGCAGGTATTCCTGATTGTCGATCCTGATGCCACCATCGATGATGCCGTAGTGCCCGAGCATCGCTGCTACCGGCGCGAACATCAGCGCGAGCGACAAGGTAATGCCGACTACCGCTACGGTGAAATAGAAGATGCCGAGCGGCAACCGCAGCAGCATGTAGAGCAGCGTCGACCAGGTGCGCGGATCGGTGAACATCTCCAGCACGCGTGCACGCACCGGCTTGGTCGTATTCGAATAGAGCGGCCGCCGTGGCATGCGCTCGCCGAGCATGACTTCGATGATGCGGCCCTCGACCAGCGACAGCACGCGCACGGTCGCGATGAACAGGACGGCAAACGCGATCCCGAAAATCAGGATCGACAAACCGATGGACAGCGAGATTCCGGTGACGGCCCAGACGAAGTAGAAGATTCCGGTGGGCAGCGCCAGCAACATGTAGAACAGCGCCGAGTATGCGCGCGGATCCGCAGCGATTCCGAAGAAACGTCCGAGCGCGCTCTTGCGCGGCGGCGGAGGCGGCGAGCGCAGCGCCTGCTGCACTTGATGTTCTTTGTCGACGTAGATCGCGGCGACTTCGTCCGGTGCACCGTAGCTGCTCGCGATCTTCGCCAGCATCTCGGGTTCAGACTTGTCCGGGTTCTCGGCAAGTTCCGAGCGCAGGTGATCCTCGGCGTCGTAGAGCGCATCCTGGATCAGGGCCGGGTCGGCACCCTGCAGCGCAGCGCGTAGCTGCTCCAGGTATTCGGCGATCGTGCGCGGCATGCTTGCGTTCATCACACGGTTTCCTCCAATACGGTATCGACGAAAGCGCGCGTCGCGCCCCAGGCGGCGCTCCAGTCGCTGAGCACGCGGCGACCGAGCGGCGTAATGCGGTAATAGCGTCGTGGCGGCCCGGCAACCGAGGGCTCGACCTCGCTGTCGAGCAGTCCGCCGGCGCTGAGATTGCGCAACACCGGATACAGCGCGCTCTGCTTGCCGCTGAGCACACCTTCGCCAGTTTTTTCCAGGCGCTTGGCGATCTGATAGCCGTACATCGGCGTGCGCGCACGTGCCAGCACCGCGAGCAGGACCAGCGAAACAACGCCGGCGCTGAGCTCCTTGTGGAATTTCCACAGATGGCTGTCGGTGTCGCCCATCGCTCTTGCCTTTACCTCGCTATAAGCACGTCTTCACTATAGTGTTTAGTTGATACTAGTGAACGGTCCGAAAGTCATGGGCGCGATTTCAGGAATGCTACGGCTATGACGCCGGCGCGGGCGCGACACGATATTCAACGGCGACTTCGAAGAGTCCGTCGGTTGCGCGCGCAGAGCGCTGGTTTGGATCGAATCGCCGCGTGGGTGCCGCCCTGCATGCGGTCTGTATTTCGACCGGCTGAAGGATCGATGCGGCGCAGGCCGTTCTTGGCAGCTAGCCGCGCCAGCGCGGCGGCTCGCCCTTCCACCAGCAGACCGCCACCAACAGGACGGTGAGGATCACGTTGCAGCCCACGAATCCGGCAAGGTGTGCTGCCGGCGGCAGGAAGACGAGCGCGAGCCCGACCGCAACGGCATAGACGAACAGGACGACCCAACCCTGGAGACGGCTGGGCAGGCCCCAGCCCCAACCGAACCGTTTCGCCGGAAACCAGTAGTCGCCTGGACCAGTCACTGGGATTGCCGCGTCGGGCAACTGGCCGAAATCACTCGCCCGGCTTCTCGCTCCACTTCGCGACGCGGCCGTCGCGATCGAACTCGACGCTGCCGCCGCTGCTGTCCGGGAAATACATCACGTCACCGAAGACGCCGGCCTTGACCTTGCCCGGTACGCCGAGGATCTGCTTGACCTGGCTCCAGGTCATGCCGATGTTCAACGCAGCCCAGTTCTTGTGATCGTGCCAGCGCGGCGGCCCGGATGGGACGACAGGTGCTGCCGCCACACCGGGGGCGGGAGCAGCGGCGCCGTTTTTTTCCAATGTGGAAACACGCTGCTCCAGCGTATTTGCGGGCGCCGCCGCGGTTGTCGCAGCCGCCCCAGCGCCGATCTTCTTCTCGAGTGCGGCCACGCGCCGCTCCAACTCGGCCGAGGGCGATTCGGTGGCTTGCTGTTCGAGGTCGGAAACGCGCTTCTCGAGCGCGCGCAGGCGCGCGTCGGTCGTACTGTCGCTGACGGGAGCGGCCAGCGCGAAGCCGGACACGATCGAAACAAGCATTCCCAGACCCAGCCAAGCCGTACGCGACATATCGCCATTCCTCGTTGCAGGGAGCATCAGAGGCAGCGCCCAAGATGCGGAATCGACCAGCGTCGGCATTCTAGCCGTATATCGCGTGGACTAAACCACGGCCACCCATTGACCCGGCGCGAACCTGTCGGCTGCCACTCATTCCGCTACGCTGCAGCAATTTGCGGAGCACGATGAAGTACCCGGAACTGCTGTTGATCCCCGTGCTGATGCTGAGCGCCTACCTGCTCACGGTCGCCTGAGCGCGCTCGCGCGAGCAAAGCTACCCCGATCATTTCAACACGCAGCACGGCGGCGCGGCAGCGGCGCTGGCGTGCGCGAAACGTGATGGACGCGGCGGCGTTCAGCCCGATTCGGCGCCGACGACTTCGGCAGATTCGCCGAGGCCATCGTCCTCGGCGTCGGCGACGAACTTGCCCTGCCCGTCGAGTTCGGCAAACAGACCCCCGAGCGCGACGAGTTCGTCATAGCGCCCCTGCTCGACCAGCTGGCCGTCCTTCAGCACGAGAATCACGTCGGCGTTGCGCACCGTGGACAAGCGATGTGCGATCACGAAGGTCGTGCGGTTCTTCGTCAATTTGTTCAACGCGCGCTGGATGCGCGCCTCGGTCGCATTATCGAGCGCGCTGGTCGCCTCATCGAGGATCAGGATCGGAGCATCCTTCAGCATCGCGCGCGCGATCGACAGGCGCTGGCGTTCGCCGCCGGACAACGAACGACCGCGCTCGGCAACGAGTGTCGCGTAACCGTCCGGCTTCACGATGACGAAGCTGTGTGCCTCGGCCGCCTCGGCGGCGGCCTGCAGCTCGGCGTCGGTGGCATCCGGCTTGCCGATGCGCAGGTTGTCGGCAATCGAGCGATAGAACAGGCCCGGATCCTGAAACACGACCGCGATCTGCTCGCGCAAGGAATGCAGGCTGACGGTGCGAATGTCGACACCATCGATCGTGATGTGCCCCGCGCTCGGGTCGTAGGCGCGATAGAGCAGGCTCAACGCGGTCGTCTTGCCTGCGCCGGTCGGACCGACGATCGCCGCGGTGCCACCGGCGCGTACGCGAAAGCTCAGATGCTTCAGCGCCGGATGCGAGGCGTCGTAGCCGAACGATACGTCGTCGAACACGACCTCCCCTTTCGCGGGAGGCAGATCGGGGACGCCCTTCTGTTCGTGCATGACTGCAGGCGTGTCCAGCACGGCGAAGAAATCGCCGAGCGAATGGGTCTGGAAGAACAGGCCTGAAATGAAGCTGGCGAACTGCTCCATGCGCCCGATCAGCTGCATCGAGAACCCGACGAAAGTGACGATCGCACCGACCGTGACTTCGCCCTTGCCGTTCAGCGAGGTGCCGAGCGCGAAGATCGCGACGATCGTCAACGTGCTCGCGGCCCGATTGGCGACCGACAGCCACGCCCAGCCACGCAGCACCGGATACTGCGCGGTCAGCACGCGGCGCACCATGCTCCTGATTTCGGCGACCTCGACCGAGATGCGCGAGAAACTCTGCACGACCATCACATTGCCGAACACGTCGCCGACGCGCTCGGAGATCGCGTGATGCAACTGCTCGACTTCGCCCTGCGCCGCATGCGTGCGGCGCATCGCAATCGCATTGAACACCGCGAAGCTGAGCATCAGCAGGATCATCAGTACCGCGAGCTTCCAGTTCATCTGCAGCGCCAACGGCACCATCACGATGATCGACAGGACGGTCGCGAGATGTTCGCGGAAGAAGCCCAGCCACAGCCCGAACAGGTTGCTGCTGCCGACATGCATGATGCGTAGCAGGCGTCCGGTGTGGTGCTGGCCATGGAACGCGAGCGGCAGGCCGATCGAATGCTCGAAGAACTGCGCGATCGCCGCGAGCCGACGCCGATGTGCGAGACGGTCCGAGTACAGCGAAACGAGCACGCTGGCGGCGACGCCGGCGAAGCCGACACCGGCCCACCAGGCAATGAAGCTCCACGCCTTGCCGTGCGTATTGCCGGCCAACGCGTCGACGACGCGACCGAACAGCCACGGCTCCAGGAAGAACACGCCGGCGAGCGCCAGGTTCGCCAGCGCCAGGGCGATCGCGAGGCCCTTCTCCGGCGCCAGCAAGGCAATGACGCGGTAATAGATACGCAGTATCGACACGAGATTCCCAGTTCAAAGGCACACGCGAATCCTAGCAAACGCACGCACGCGTGCCCGGCGTTCATCGACGAATGCGTATGCTCGGCGCAGACTTTTGCAGTTGTGGAAGCCCGTCCGATGTCATCGAAAAGTCGCGTCTGCGCATTCGCGCTGCTTGCCTTTCTTGCCGCCTGCGCCCACGTCGCGCGCAGCCCTCACGAGCCGGCGCCTGCCGTACCGGCCACGGGTCCGGCGTATGTGGCGGACCCCGGTCGCGACGCTTCGACGATCGCCGAAATGCGGGCAGCACCGGCGCCGGCCATCGCCGAACTCGTGGCAGGCAAGAGCCAGGCCGCTGACCAGAGCAGGCTCGTCGCGCAGGGCTTCGTGCGTATCGGTACGGCGCACTATCGCGGTGGCGAAGCCGCTGCGCAGGGCGAGGCACTCGACCAAGGAAAACGCGTCGGCGCGGAGCGCATCCTGCTGTACGCCGCCGCTTCAGCCGGTGCCGCCCCGCCGGCGGCGGACGAGTGGATTGCCGCTTATTTCGTGCGCTTCAAGCTGCCGTTCGGAGCGACGTTTCGCGATCTGAAGCCGGACGAGCGTGCCGCGCTCGGCAGCGCCGGCGGTGTGGAGATCGGCTCCGTTGTCGGTGGCACGCCGGCTTCGCGCGCCAACCTGATCGCGGGCGACTATGTGACCGAGCTCGATGGCAAGCCGGTCGCCGATCGTGCTGATTTTCAGGAACGGCTGAAACGAAGTGCCGGACGCACGGTTACGCTGACCGTGGTGCGCAACGGCGAATCGCTGCAGCGCGCGGTTCGCCTCGGCACGCTGACGGCGAACAGCACGGAATGAGCGTTGCGATTCCTGCGTTGCGCAAAATAAAAAGGCGGGCCGAAGCCCGCCTTTTTGCACAAGTGGAATGACGCGATCAGGCAGCGCCGGCAGTGTCTTCTTCGACTGCCTTCATCGACAGGCGGATACGACCCTGCTTGTCGACTTCGAGCACCTTGACCTTGACGATGTCGCCTTCCTTGA